>NZ_JAQWGB010000099.1 GCF_029238425.1 Flavicella sp. | reverse complement strand
ATGATCGTGCTGCATTTCATTTTCTGATTTCAGAAGAAGAAAAGCAATTATATCTATCTAAAGTGTCTAAATATACTAGAAATCTTATTCTTGGAACTTTTTCAGACAAAGGACCTTTTAAATGTAGTGGTTTGCAAGTACAGGGCTATTCACAAGATGCAATGAATCGTTTTTTCGATGAGAGCTTTCACAATATAAAAAACATAACACAGGTACATGTGACTCCTTTTGGTTCAAAGCAAGATTTTGTTTTTGGAGTTTATAATAATAAAGAACCTCTTTTAGTGAATTGTAAATAGGTAGATTCCTACCAAAAAATTAAATAATTAGAATGGAATTAATTTTAAAGCCATGGCCATGGTATGTGGCAGGGCCAGGTATTGCCCTTGTAATGGGCTTGTTAGTATATTTTGGGAAATCTTTTGGGGTTTCTTCAAATCTTAGAACCATGTGTTCTTTAGCGGGAGCTGGAAAATATGCGGAGTTTTTCAAATTTGATTGGAAATCGCAAATATGGAATTTAATCTTTGTAGCAGGAGCTATGATTGGCGGCTATATCGCTCACAATTATTTAACTGAATCTCATCAAATAAATCTTAATCCAAATACGGTAAATTCTCTGAAAGAGTTAGGATTTACGAATATTGGTGCGGCATATATGCCACAAGGAATATTTGGTGTGGATGTTTTATTTACTGTAAAGGGATGGTTGTATTTACTAAGCGGAGGAATATTAGTAGGTTTTGGTACACGTTATGCAGGTGGTTGTACTTCGGGACACGCCATTAGTGGACTGAGTAATTTGCAGGTTCCTTCATTAATTGCAGTAGTTGGTTTTTTTATAGGTGGGCTTGTGATGACACATTTGCTATTGCCTTTTATCGTTTAAGTAGAAAGTAATGAAATATTTTAAATTTTTATTAGTAGGAGTTTTGTTTGGAATAGTTTTAAGCAAAGCGGAGATAATTTCTTGGTATAGAATCTATGAAATGTTCCGATTTGAGTCTTTTCATATGTATGGGGTTATCGGATCAGCAGTTCTTATCGGAATTGTAATGGTTCAAATAATGAAGCGTATGGAGTTCAAAGGTACACATGGAGAGCAAGTTCAATTTGTTCCGAAGTCATTTAGCGTTCCAAGATATTTGTTTGGTGGAATAATTTTTGGATTGGGTTGGGCTATGGTTGGAGCATGTCCAGGACCTGTTTTTATATTACTAGGAAAAGGAGTCATTTCTATATTAGTAGTGATTCTTGGAGCCTTGCTAGGAACCTTTTTATATGGTTTGGTTAAAAATAAGCTTGTACATTAATTGACTAGCTGTTTTTTATCAAGTTTTAATTGAAGCAAAAAGAATGACTTTGAAGATTCTTTAATATTTAAGAATTGAGTCTTGCTAATTTCTTTAGAATAAAAAGATTACCAAAGAAATATAGAATACTTCCTAGGCCTTCTAAAGCAGAGTATATGGAAGCAAGAAAAAAAGGAATTGTATTAATTAACCAGGATATATAATATATAATAAAAAAGCGGTGAACTATTTGAGTTTACCGCTTTTTTATTCTTAGAAACTGGTACCTGCTCCAATTACTAAATTGGGTTCCCATTGGTCATATGGTGAGTTTTTATCATTTAACAAATCAAAAAGGACATGTACTGAAACCCAAGATCTTTTACTCGTTCTTTTTCTAATTCCAGCTCCGGCCCATAAATAAGGGACCCATTCCTTTCTTGAGGTAACATTTGCATTATTGTCAACCGTTAGATATTCATAACTAAAAACTTCAGGAGCTAAGTGTAGGTACAAGTCACTAAATGCGAACCATCTTAAAAAGGTTCCAAATCCGTAATTATGATAGTCGTACTTTTCTCCTTGTATTTTTTGAGAAGAATAGGTGTAATAAACTTTTAGTCCTGTATATACAGAAGGCCTTAATCTATATCCCACTGTCGGTGCAACGGTGATGGATGTATAATTTCCGAAAGTTGCTCCAAAGGTCCCACCAAAATAAAATTTCTTGATAAAGGGCACAGCGGATTTTTTCTGATTTTCATTTTTTGCCTGAGTTTTTTTTGGTTCCTCCGCCTTTTGAACCTCTTGAGGTGTTTCCGCTGTTTGTACAGGCGCTACCGTTTCTGGATTGGCAGGGGAAGCAGTGGCTTCTTCTTGTAGTTTGTTAGCTTCTTCAGGACTAATAGTTGTCGTTTTACCTTCTGTTTGAGACTGTGCAAAGGTGGTTATCGAAAGAACAATTAAGAAAATTATTTTCTTCATAAATAAGTAGGTTTTAAAGTAAATATACAAACAATGTACTTAAAGTTCAACAAAAAGGAGAAGGAGAATCTCAATGGGCATCTGTCAGCGCTTCTTTGATACCTCTAAAACCTTTTTCAATGTTTGTAAGATTTTGAATTCCGTTTTTCCTCAAATAAGAAATAGCAATGACGCTTCTATACCCACCACCACAAAAAATATGATAAGAACTTAACTTATCGAATAGTGAAAGAAAACCTTCGTTTATCTCCAAGGGAATCAGGTTTGTTTTGGAGATATGAGCATCTATGTATTCTGATTTTTTTCTAACATCGATAGAAACAATATTGTCGGTGTCTGTTTGTTTTAAATAGTCTGCGGGATCAATAGAGACAATAGATTCTGTTTGGTAATGTAATTCCCAGTTAGAAATCCCTCCTTCTAAATACCCAAGAATATTGGTAAATCCAAGATTTTTTAATTTGTTTATTGAAGTTTCGATTGCTTCTTTGGGCAAAACAAGCAATAAATTTGTTTGTTTATTAGGGACAACAAGCTGAATCCATTTTTCAAAAGGGCCTTCAATCCCTGTAAAAATAGCTTTTGGGATATGCTTTTTCACAAAAGAATCTTGATGTCTTAGATCAAGTAAAAGAGTCTCTTTGGCAGCTAAATGCATTCGAAATGTTTGTAACGATAAGGATAGGGACATGGACGAGAATTTTATTTTTTGCAAAATAGAATTAAATGTATTGTTGGCATAGAGAATCTAGTTTATTTTCAAAATTCAGTTCTAAAGATAAAATTGAACTTGTCTTTGGTAAATTTTCACTTATATTGATACCTTATGGTTTTTATTTTTGTTGAGAACTATTAATTTTAAGATCATAATAGAATATGAAAAATGTACTTTGTTTAGTTGGTTTGTGTTTTACCTTATTTGGAAATGCTCAGAAACAACAGAAAAATGTATTGTTTTTAGCGGTTGACGACTTGAAAACAGAATTAGGATGTTACGGTTCCCAAATCGTTCAATCTCCTAATATAGATAGGCTAGCGGCTGATGGAATATTATTTACTCGCGCGTATTGTCAACAAGCAATTTGTGGTCCTTCTAGAGCGAGTATCATGACGGGAGCACGACCAGAAACCATAAATGTAACAGATTTATTTCAAGATTTTAGAGCCAATGTGCCTAGTATCAAAACGATACCACAGCACTTTAAGGATAATGGATATGAAACTGTCTTTACAGGTAAAGTATTTCATGGTAAGTATGTAGACAGAGAAATGTCATGGTCTAGACTAGCCGTCAAGCCTAAAAGGAGAGCGGATGTTCCAGAAACCAAAGGAGGCTATGCATTGAAAGAAAGTCAAGATTTATATCTAGAGAACAAAAAGGCTCTAGAAAAAAGATATGGAGAGAAAGTGATCAGAGAAAACTGGTTGGCAAAAGGCCCAGTTACAGAATGTGCCGATGTCCCAGATGATACCTATGAGGATGGATATAATACAACCGCAGCCATTGCAACTTTAAAGGAATTGGTGGTGAATGACAGACCTTGGTTTTTGGGATTAGGCTTTAAAAAACCTCATTTAGACTGGATTGCACCTAAAAAATATTGGGATTTATACGATAGGAATGAAATTCCACTAGCTACACATACAAAGCGGCCGGTTAATGGTGCCTCTATGGGACTTTCTGAATCTATGGAGGTAAGAGTTGCTGCGGATATGCCTAAAACAGAAGATTTTTCTGTTGACTTACAAAAGAAACTACGACATGGGTATTATGCTTGTACAAGCTATATAGATGCTCAAATAGGAAGAATGATTAAAGCCTTGAAAGATTCAGGGGAATATGAAAATACGATTATCGTTCTTTGGTCAGATCATGGATTTAACCTTGGTGAAATGGGGTATTGGGGTAAAGCAACCAATTATGAAGTAGCCACAAAAGTTCCTTTTATTATTGTTGCACCGGGTATTTCTCAAAAAGTTAAAGGAGAGCAATCCAATGCCTTGGTGGAGTTGGTAGATGTGTTTCCTACGCTTTGTGACTTAGCTGATTTGGAAAAACCAAATCACTTAGAGGGAACTAGTTTGGTTCCGTTGCTAAAAAAGCCAACTAAAAAGTGGAAGGAAGATGCTTTTAGTATTTTTCCTACGCCTGCCTTAAGAGAATGGGCAGCACGTCCGTTTACACCACCATTTAGAACGGCGTTCTATGCTCCCTTAATTGTAGAAATTGAAGAAAGAATTTCTAATCAAATGGGAGATAAATGGAATCGTAAAACCTTTGAAGAATTTGTGATGGGGTATGCTATGAGAACTGATAGATACAGAACTGTCGTTTGGAAAGATAGAAGAAAGCCTTTGGAAGCTCCTTTGTTTGTAGAGTTGTATGACCATCAGGAAGATCCAGATGAAACGAAAAATATAGCAGATTCCAATCCAGAATTGGCAGCAAAGCTTATAAAACGTATGGAAAAATCCGGATAGCAAGGGAAGTAAATTAATTCAGAAGGAGTTGGGATTAATCATTTTAAAGGTTGTTTTTTGATTTTAGCAATTCAATCACACGTTTCCAATTGTCAGGATAATCCGTTATTAAATGAAGTTGTTTGTTTGTGTATGGGTGTGTAAAACTCAATGTTTTCGCATGTAAAAAAAGCGCTTCATTTTGAAACTGATCCTCAAACATTCTATTATGAAACCGATCACCATATTTGGGGTCTCCAATAAGGGGATGACTTATTTTATTCATATGAATTCTTAGTTGATGCAATCGACCTGTTTTAGGAGATAATTCAACCAAGCTGTAGCGAGAGTTTTCATAAGGCCCTACTTTTATCGGGACTTTATAGGTTTCTTTTCTTTCAAAATAAGTTAATGCTTCTTTGTGCACATTGGCATCTCTACCCTTAACAGGACTGTCTATTTTGCCAGATTCAGGAATAAAACCTCGGACTAATCCGATGTATTTTTTTTCAATAACATTGCTCATGAATAGCGCTTGGAATTTAGAAACATATTCTTTCTGTTTTGAAAATAATATGATTCCTGACGTTTTTCTGTCTAGCCGGTGAACAGGAAAATACTTTTTGTCCAATTGATCCTGTAAAAGCTGCACCATAGATTTTTCTTCCAATTGGTTATTAGCCATCGCTGAGTGATGGACTAAAATATTATTTGGCTTGTGAACAGCGATGACATAAGTATCTTCAAAAAGAATTTTAAGAACCATACAGGAAAAAATATTTCTTAGTTTATAAGAATAAGTGCTCAAAAATAAACTAATTTTAAAATATTAAACTTCCCTGTAAGCAAAAGATTGGTAAAGCGACTTATGGGGCACATATTTAGATAGAACATGATGAAAGAAAAACTAAAAATAGATATCATTTCCGATGTAGTTTGTCCATGGTGTACCGTAGGATATAAGCGTTTGGAAAAAGCAATAGAGGAATTAGGAGTTCAAGATAAAATTGAAATTGAGTGGCAACCTTTTGAATTGAATCCAAATATGCCAATAGAAGGACAGGACTTAAATGAACATCTTGCGGAAAAGTATGGTTCTTCAGAAGAACAGTTGGAAGCTTCGAAGAATATGTTAGTGGAAGCAGGAGAAGATCTAGGGTTTACGTTTGATTATTTTGAAGAAATGCGCATTGTAAATACCTTTGAAGCACACGTGTTGTTGGAGTATGCCAAGAAGTTCGGTAAACAAACAGAATTAAAAATGCGTTTGACAACGGCTTATTTTAGTGAAGGGAAAAATGTTTCTAAAAGAGAAGTTTTAAAAGAAGCCCTGTTAGAGGTGGGCTTGGATGCAGTGGAAGCATTAAAACAATTAGACATAGAGGAAAAAAGAAAAGAAGTGTCGGATTCTCAAAATTATTGGAAAAGTTTGGGGGTTAATTCTGTTCCTACAGTGGTATTTAATAGAAGAAGTGCTGTGACAGGTGCACAACCTATTTCAGTATTCAAACAAGTATTGCAAGAGCAATTAAAAAATTCATAAGATAGAGTTCTTTTTGCCTGCAATAATTCTATCGAGAAGTTCTTTAGTATCGTTTGTTTGAGTTCTCGATACAAAATTATTTTCCACTGCGTTTCAAATAACTCCACTCGAACTGACAGGTAATGAATACAAGTGTCACATCGATTGATTTAGAGGCACAAAAAAAGGGCATTGATAAAATCAATGCCCTTTTGTTTTGTGAAACAATGAATTATTTCATTGCTCCAATCATATCTTCCGGTTTTACCCATTCGTCATATTCTGCTTCTGTCACATATCCCAAGCGTACAGCTTCTACTTTTAAAGTAGTACCGTTTGCGTGCGCTGTGTTTGCAATCTCAGCAGCTTTATAATATCCGATTTTAGTATTCAAAGCTGTAACTAACATTAAAGAGTTGTTTAATAACTTCTCGATAACCTCATAGTTTGGCTCAATTCCAACCGCGCAGTTTACATCAAAAGATACACAAGCATCTCCAATCAAACGAGCTGATTCAATTAAGTTTTTAGCCATTACAGGTTTGAAAACATTCAATTCATAATGTCCTTGTAATCCACCTACACCAATAGCAACATCATTACCCATAACCTGAGCAGCTACCATTGTAATCGCTTCACATTGCGTAGGATTTACTTTTCCAGGCATGATAGAAGATCCTGGCTCATTAGCAGGAATGATCAATTCTCCAATACCAGAACGTGGTCCTGATGCCATCAAACGGATGTCATTTGCGATTTTATTTAAAGAAACAGCAATCTGTTTCAATGCACCATGTGTTTCTACAATAGCATCATGCGCAGCTAAAGCTTCAAATTTATTTTCTGCAGTGATAAAAGGCAATCCTGTAAATTCTGCAATTTTTTCTGCTACCAATACATCATATCCAGCAGGAGTATTCAATCCTGTACCAACTGCAGTACCACCTAAGGCTAATTCAGCCAAGTGAGCTAATGTGTTGTCTAAGGCTTTTAAACCGTGATCTAATTGCGATACATATCCAGAAAATTCTTGTCCGATTGTCAAGGGTGTTGCATCCATTAAATGCGTACGTCCAATTTTTACAACATCTTTAAAAGCTTCTGATTTTGTTTGTAAAGTATCTCTCAATTGTTTTACACCAGGAATCGTAGTTTCTACGACAACTTTGTATGCTGCAATATGCATTCCTGTGGGAAATGTATCATTAGAAGATTGTGATTTGTTTACATCATCATTTGGCTGGATTACTTTTTCTCCTTCACCAATTACTCTGCCTGCTAATTCTTGCGCTCTATTCGCAATAACCTCGTTAGAGTTCATGTTTGATTGTGTACCAGAACCCGTTTGCCAAACCACTAATGGAAATTGGTCATCGTGTTTTCCTGCTAAAATTTCATCACAGGCTGCAGAGATCAAATCTCTTTTGTCTTCTGCTAAAACTCCCAATTCGCAGTTGGCGTGAGCCGCAGCTTTTTTTAAGTAAGCAAATCCATATACAACCTCTAAAGGCATGCTACCTGCAGGACCTATTTTAAAGTTGTTTCTTGAACGTTCTGTTTGGGCACCCCAATATTTATCAGCAGGGACTTTTACCTCTCCCATGGTGTCTTTTTCAATTCTATATTTCATAATGATACTATTTTATTTCGAGTCTAATAGGCTTTGGTAAGGCCTTTGAATAAGCCACAAAAAATCTTTTTTTTGAAGCTTCACAAATATAAGAAATCACAAGGTTTTGACCTTGAGAAACAGAGAGTTTTTAAAGAGGTTTTACTCTTTTATTAACACCTAAAAATAACCTAAAAAAAAATGGCAATACTTTGAAAAAAATACTATTTTTGCTGCATATTTATAATTACAGATAAAATTATTATGGACGTTTCTCAATATTTAGGATTTTTATTATTTCTTTTCGTATTCACAGCTGGATTTTGGTTGTTGATCTTTTTGTTGACTTTTGTAGTTCCTTACTGGATTGGTGGAACTTTGTTAGAGAATTTAACAATGAAAAAAGAAGAAAAATCTAAAGAGTAGAGTGTTCTTGAAAAAATATAAAAGGGATTGCATTTTTTGCAATCCCTTTTTTTATGCTTCAAATTAGTTGTTTATTACAGTTTTATTTAGTTTCGTTTTTTATTTCTATTTATGAAAGCAGCTACCCTTAAAGAATTGAAAGTAGAATTGTCTCATGCAAGTCATGATGAACTTTTAAAGTTGTGCTTGCACTTGGCAAAATTTAAAAAAGAGAACAAAGAATTGCTTACTTATCTTTTGCTTGAGTCAGAAAGTGAAGATGGATACATAGAAACAGTAAAAGAGGAGGTAGATGCTTTGTTTGAAACGATCAATACGAAGAGTTATTTTTATATGAAAAAAACAATTCGTAAAATTCTAAGAACGATTAAAACGAATATCCGTTATTCCAAGAAAAAAACAACAGATATTGAATTGATACTGTATTTTTGTGAAAAGTTAAAAGACCTCAAACCTTCGGTTCAAGATAGTACTGTTTTAAAGAATCTTTACGATCGTGAATTGGACTCTGTAGAGAAAAAAATTAAATTGGTTCATGAAGATTTGCAATTTGAATATTTGAAGGAATTAGAAAGATTAATAGTATAGTCTTATTGGTTTTGATGAAAATCCTGTAATATTTGATGTGAGAGGTTCTGACGGGAATTATGATCAGTTGAAAAACGCACTATTTGGTTTTGAAAAGTTTGTTAAACTTACCTGAGGTTACAGCCATTGTGTATTGCCTAGTAAATTTTGTATCATGACTAATTTGGTCATTTGAGCATTTATACCCACAAAACTAGATATTCCAGGTTTCAACGTAAATTTGAGGAAAATGTGAGTCCGTACAGTCACTTACTCTTTCCGATGCAATGAGGATGTTTTCTCTTCCTTGGATGAGTCACTGCTTTTAAGATCGAAATGGTCAGATACATATTCCATGTTGTTGATTGCTAGTTTCTTATTGGGAACTAGACTTATAGGATAGTCAAAATGACCAACTCCATCATATTGATTCCAATCCAGACTATTTATTAAGAATATCCAACGAACCAAGCTAATCTATCTAGCGACAAATAATATTGAAAAGGGAAGAATCCATTTCTAATTCGATTTTGACTATGTAAAAATTTTACATCAATTTAGAAGATAGAATCGAACTCGGTTTAACGCATAATTCTCTTGGGAAGGATCCCAAGAGAATTAAACGATAACAAATAGTTTGATGGTAGATCTTTAATGTGCCTTTTGTTTACTGAACAAGAATTTTAGTCATAGAACTGTTATTCTCAGAATTTATTTTAACAAAATAAATACCGCATTGAACTCCTGCTGTTGATATTTTTAAGTTGTTTTTGTTTTGGAAGTTTTCATTATGAACACGCAATCCGGTCGTATTATAGATCTGAATATTTCCCTTTTTTATTTTGTCCTTAAAGATTACATTTATCTCTTCGTTTTTTGAGATTGGACTTGGGTAAATAGTAAAGGTTAATGGTTCTATCGATTCTGTAGACAATGAACTTGAGTATACAAGATAACCTTCATCATCTAAAGCTAAACTAGCGTTTGCACTTCCGTCGTGTGATATTTTTGAAAGCTGTGAAGGTGAGAGGCCATCTTTACCAAAATTTAATACTTTTTCTTTAAACCCAATAATATGAAGTGTTTGATTGATGGTCCATGAATCATTGCTGTGATCTTCTAGTTGAAGTAGGGTAACATTTGATCCGAGGGTAACATTAATTCTATTGGTATTTGTATTTGTCGTTGAGGTTTTTAAAATAAACTTCCCAAGATTATCTTGATTTGCGTTAAAAATAAGATTTAAGGTTCTGAAATTTCCGTTATTGCATTGAAAATCTGTGTAGTTACAGATGTTTACTTTATTAAATGTGACCCTTGCCGAGCCATTGTCTTGTATTTGTATTCTTTTATTGGTGTTGGCATTGATAGAACCATTGTTGTTAAATATTAGATGAGAATTATTGTAGATAAAATAATTTCCATTGTAACTGGATAGATCGGAGTTGTTGTCAAAATTGACTTCAGAGTTGTCTTGAATATACATATTACCTGTTCCGCTCATGCTACCATTAATCATATAATTATTTGGCAGGTCATTTTCTTTCCCAAAAGAAACACCCAATATGTTTATGTTGCAATTGAATTTTAAAGTTGAGGTTTGTTGCGAATTATTTTGAATACTACCATTGGGGTCTATTGAAAGCGTATAGAATCCATCGATTAGCATGTCTTGCGCATTCGGAGTATTACTAATTTTTGATAATGAATAGTTATCATCTACAATAGAGTTTTCTATTTCTATCGTTGCCTCATAACCTGATTTAGGTGTTTTGTTTGTCCAATTTCCAGTGCTCCAATTTACACCTGAAACAAGGGATGTCGGACCATTTGTCACTGTTTCTAGAGACTCCTCTACTTTTATAAACTTTCTTCTAATGATATTGTTTCCTTCTTCTAGATAAATAAAATAAACACCGGCTGGATAATCGGAGATAGAAAAACTTACATCTCCTTCTAGTGAAGCATAGGTTTGTTCTTCCATAATAGTTTGAAGTAAATTTTCGATTCTAACTTGAGCGTTGGTTGCAGCAGGGAAGTTCACAGTAATAGTATGGTCTGCAATGGGTTGTTCAATATTTATAGCATTCACATTTGTTCCTGCAAATGCACCTAAAGATGTGGAGGATATTTCGTTTCCAAAAAAATCTCCTTCTTGATTGCTTGAATTAGAAGGGATAGATAATCCAGCTATATTGGCTGAGTTTGTCAGAAGAATTTTCCACCAATTTTCATTTTCACGAATCAGTTCTATTCCGTTTTCATCATAGCTGTTGGTGGTGTTGTAGTAATGATTCGTATCAAAAATATAGGAATTACTGTTACCGAGATCAAAACCCATCGAGTCTTCTCCGTAAAATGTATTATTTTGAAATATCGTATTTGTAGGCCAATTGTTGGCACCACCGCCCCAATTACCTGTGTCTAAAAAAAGTTTTTCTACACTTGGTGATTTGCTTTTGCAATAGATGGTGTTGTTGTAAATTTTGGCGCCTGAAACAGGACCGGATATATGAAATGTGGGAACTTTATTTTGATATTCGCCTTTCGTTCTTCTGTATCCATCGTTAAGACTTAAATTGTATCTAATGATTGGATTGCTGTTAAAAGTGCTTGCTTGACCACCATCTACACAAATAAGTAAAAATCCACCAGAGTTGTTAAAGCTATAGTTGTGCTGGATGATGGTATTGATACAATTAAAATCAGCATCATAGCCTTGACCGTCTTGAAAGGCTACATGATCACTCACTTGATTGTGTTGAATGGTTACATTCTCACAATGAAATGCCCAAATTCCAGCAGCGGCATTTCCTTGAATAAAAGAGGGGCAGGCAGTGAAGTCTTTGGCGATGTTATATTCCACAGTTGAATTTTGCATTCCCCATGCAACAATCGCATCTCCAGGAATTCTTTCTATTAAGTTGTATCGTATTTTAAAATTTTCATGTAGGTGTGAGGTATCAGTTCCAGGTTTTCCTGCGTTGTAGTTCCCCCATATACCGCTTCTTGAAACATCATGTATATAATTATGTTCTATAATGGCGTTTACAAACCTTGCACCACCAGTTGCTTTAATTAAAATAGCGGAACCTCCACCGTTTCCTTCTAATTTATCCCAATGACCGTTTACATCAAAGATTTCACAATTTCTTATGATGGAACCATAAATGTTTTTTCCTGCTGTTCCGTTAACTCTAGATTCAAGGCCTGTTCTACCAGCGAAAATGTTAGAGCCTAGGTTAGTGATAGCCATATTTTCAAATACCACGTGAGAGGCATTTAGCAACTGTAAAGCAAAATCATTGGTTCCATTTCCATTAAATTGAGGTTTATTTAAATTGGAAGATCCGTAATCTGAAATTAAAAGAGGGTTTGTTAAAGATGTTTTTCCAACAACTTTTGTGAAGTTAAACATGAAACGACCATTCCAAGAAGCACCTCTTTCAAATAAAATGGAATCACCTCCTCGTGGTCCGTTTGAATTTCTATTCAAGAATTGAATGACCTTGGGAATTTCAGTCCAAGGATTCTGGTAGGTTCCAAGGTTGTTGGAAGAGGGATGTAATTTTTTGTCGGATACATAGAATGTTGCAGACTTAGATGAGTTCGATTTTAAAACGAACAACACGGTAATAAGGACAATCCAAAGTCTTTTTTTGTTCTTCATAGTATTTTTTTTGATAAATAATTGGTTTTAAGTTTTTTAGTTGCTTGTAAAATTAGAAGGTCTTAAGGATGTCATTAGGATATGAATTATCATTTTTATATCAGTAATTATCGATTCGTTAGATTGGTAACCTATGGTTTGTATTTTTTTATACTCATGTTATTTTTGAGTAGTATCGGATACCATATCAAAATAAAATCATTGTGGTATAGTATATGTAAAGCTTACATAGTTTTTCACTCTGCTGTTTATCAAGACGCAGCTTTCATATAGAACCTCCTGAAATTTTCTGTAGAAATTCCAACCGCAAGAATCATTTTTTGAGCAACTGCTGTTTGAGGACGCAGGACGACTTCAGTTGGTTATGATTCGAGGGTTCGGGATTTAAAGAAAACAGGAGAGGTCTTGACTTTTAGATTCCTTTTGTACTTGTATTTTGCAGGTCGTAGTATCAAGACAAAATGAATATGACATAAGGCTTTTATGGAATCGTGAAATTCAGGAAAAATGGCGATTGAATATCTTGAATATAAATAATAAATTAACAAGATGTTGTTGATGAATTATCTGAATAATATCAAGATTAATTAATTTCAAATATCTTTAAACATAAAGAACGATACGTTGTTACTTACTATTTTCTTAAATCAAGCGTGTTTTCTGTAGTTTTTCAATTCCTTAATCCACATGAAGAATGAGCATTCGAACGCAAACAACCTAAGCTAATAAAGGCGATAACAAATTGATTCCCTTCTATTAAATTTCACAATTTTATTTCTAAATTAGATCCCAATAAATGCTATGAAACTCAAGGCACACAGTTTTAAAACACTCAGAATGTTTTAGCTCAAGTACGGGTCGGTTCGGTTTGCCAAAACAGGTCGTTTTAAAACTGCCAAACGCAACTTGTCGTAGCCAAAACCGATAAAACAAATTTACTTTTTGAGTATGCTGTTAAGTGGCGAAGCTGCGATGGCCAGCTATGTTAATTCTTTTTATGTTCTATCTTTTTTTTGAGTAGCTTGGGGTAAATGTGGGTCTTTAGGGTGAAAGTCTCCACTGCGATTCTAGTATCAATTCGTGATGCATGTACCTCATTTGAGTCAGGATACTTGCATCTTAAGAATAAGAACAAGTGATGGAGGAAAATTAAAATAAAAAATTATCAAAAATGATGGATTCTCAGACAAAAAAATCTCAATAAGTACTTTATTGAGATTTTTTTTGAAGTATATTTTAGGTTCACAATTGAATTAAATACTGGTAGGCTTCTAATAAGGTAGGGAAACAATAAGCGCTTCCTGCCGCCAACATTTTTTCCTCTGAATTCATGGTCAAAATACCAATGGGTAGCATTCCTGCTTTCAAAGCAGATTGTGTTCCAGTGATGCTATCCTCAAAAACCCAAGTGGATTTGTAATCTTCCTTTGAAATTCCTAAAGCTGTAGCCAATGTAATATAGGCTTCGGGAGCAGGTTTTGGTTTCTTATAATCTTCCAAACCAAAACAAGTTGTAAATCCTAATGCCAGCTGAGCAACACTATTTTTAACAAAAGCTCTCGTAGCATTGCTAGCGATTCCGTGAGGTGTTTCTTTACTTGCTAAGAATTCTTGAATTTCTCTTACTCCAGGAAGTAAATCGGGTGGAGTAGTGCTGTTGTGTAAACATTCCCCTTTTTTAAGAAAAAGTTCAGAAGCTTTTTCAGGAAACCCCGCTTCATCACAAAAATGTTGTGCGATGATGTGTGGAGATTTTCCGGAAAGCTTTTCATGTGGAAAATGACTAATTTCTTGAGAGAAAAGTTCCTTGTGAGCTGTATTCCATGCGTTAAAGTGACTTTGAAAACTGTCAACAATAACACCATCAAAATCAAATAGAACTCCTGTAGGCATTGGTAAACTAGGCTTCATTAAATACTTTTTTTAAATAATTATTCAAGAATTTGTTTGTTGGATCTAACTCCTGGCGTAATTTTTTGAAATCGTTCCATTTAGGATAAAGCGTATCAAACTCTTTGTCTTTTGCTTTGAATCGCTTTCCCCAATGGGGTCTTCCACCGTGTTTTATAAAAATATTCTCTACAGTTTTAAAGGCTTCATAACTGTCCGCTGTTTTCGCATTTCTAGAAACACAGCCCACTGTCACTGTATCCTGTTCATAAGCATAACTCAACCACGAGGAGTCCTTTTTTACAAATCTAACATCCATAGGAATATGAATAAATGCTTTGTTGCCCCAGTTATTGATCACATGTTTTAATTCTTTAAAAACAGCAGGGAAATTATCAATACCGATAGTCCATTCTGCCAGTTCTAAAGTAGAGCCTCTAGATTTTGTTACTGTGGCTTGATATAAGCTTCCTTTGTGTTCTTTTTCACTATTAAAAAAGGCGAATGCCAATATTTTGTTTGCGACAGAGGTTAGCCAAGGCAATACATGAGTGTATTTGTAAAGTATTTTAGAGACATCCCTTCTATATTTTAAATAAGAAGGGCCATTGTTCACTGTTACTGGTTGATTTTCTGGAATTTTATCACCTGTAATCACATATCCCTTTCCTGTATGTGGCATCCAAAGAACACGTAAAAAATCAAATTGATCAATTTTTTCTTTTAGATTAGACATCCAAACAGCGTCTTTTTCTGGACGTTCTTTGATGTGTAAAGTATAGTTTTCTTCGCATTTAAAAGTAACGGTAGAGAAAACCCCTAACGTACCTATTGATACTCGTAAGGCATCCATCAATTCATCGTTTTTATCTACATCTTTTATTGAGCCATCAGCCAAAACAAGTCGAATGTTTTCAACATAACTTGCTAGTAATTGACCGCTAGTTCCGTGAGTTCCCGTTGCCAAAGCACCGCCCAAAGTAACTGTGTTGATATCAGGTAAACATGGGATGCACCAACCTTTGGACTCAACGGCTTCAATCAAATCAACCAATTTGATTCCAGATTGAACTGTAATCAATCGATCGTTTTCATTGTATGATATTATTTTGTTGTAGTTACGAATGTCTATCAACGCATCTACACCTGCTGAGATATCAGCAGAGGATTGTTTGTTTCCAAAAGTTCTTACTTTTTTAGAATTTTTGATGATTTCCTGTAGCTCAGCTTCTGATGTTATTTCATAAAGCCTGTTGTAGTCATGTTTGATGTTTTCGTTCCAACTGACCCAAACGCCATTTTTTAATTTATTCATTTTCTGGAGAGATTGTAATACGATGCAAAGATACTAAAACGTTTAACTAAAAATGACTTGTATTGAACAAATAATATTTTATTAATCTTGAATCTAGTATTTGTTTTTGAATGGAGAATTCTTTTATTCTTCTTAAGATTGGATTATTATGTGCGGTGTTTGATATTTTATATATTTTCTTGGTGTTGAAAGTAAAGACAAAAAAAATAGCTTCAGAGTGATGTGAAGCTATTTTATAAATTGTTTATTGAATCAAGTCAACAATGAGTTCTGTAGGTCTTCCTACCACAGCTTTGTTTTCTTTTACAACAATGGGACGTTCTATAAGTTTTGGGTTTTCGATCATTGCTGTGATTATTGCATCATCAGACAATTCTTGACCTTTATAGTTCTCTTTCCAAATTTTTTCTGTTTTTCGAACCAATTGGATAGGAGAGAGGTTTAAAAAACCTAATAATTCAGTAAGTTCTTTTTTGTTGATTGGAGTATCTAAATATTTGATGATTTCAAATTCAACTTTTGCCTCGTCTAAAGCAGCAACTCCTTGGCGACTTTTGGTGCATCTAGGATTGTGGTATATTTTTATCATATTATTTGTCGTATTAGTTTTTTATTTTTTTTCAATGCTTTTTTATAATTTATAGGTAACCCCAAGCTCTTTTAAATCTTGTGCCAATTGCTCTGGTGATTGAAAATGAATTCCTTGAAGTCCTAGTTTTAAAGCCGTTTCAATATTAGGTTTGCTATCGTCAATAAAAACAGCAGTTTTAGGATTGATGTTATACTTTTCAAAGAGGTGATGATAAATTTCATCAAATGGTTTTCTCATTTTTACTTCTCCAGAAACAACCATTCCTTGGAAACTATTTAAAAATGGAAATAATTTTGTGGCAGTTGGCCACGTTTCTGTACTAAAATTAGTCAAAGCATAATACTTATATTTTTGATCTTTTTTGATGGCTTCAAAAATTTCTAAAGTACCTGCAACTGGACCTTTGCACATTACTTCCCACTGTTCATAATAGGCTAAAATTTCCTTTTTATATTCTGGATATTCAGCAATTTTTAATGCATTAGCAACTGCAATAGTTCTACCAGCATCTTGTTCAATATTCCATGCTGCGGTACATACATTTTTTAAAAACCAATCCATTTTTTCAAGATCATTTTTAAATAGATTTTTGTATAAATATTCTGGTTTATGATCTATAAGAACACCACCTAAATCAAATATGATTGTATCTATGGTTGCCATCTGTCAATTATAATTCGTTGTTATCTTCTGTTCCTGAGTTCAACATCAAATAGGCCTTTAAAAACTCATCGATTTCACCATTCATCACCGCATCAACATTTCCCGTTTCATGCGCCGTTCTAACGTCTTTGACCATTTTATAAGGATGCATGACGTAGTTTCTGATTTGGCTTCCCCATTCAATTTTCATTTTTCCTGCTTCAATATCACTACGAGCTTCTTGTTGTTTGCGTAACTCTATTTCGTATAATTGTGATTTTAACATCTGCATTGCCCTATCTCTATTTTCATGTTGTGAACGAGTCTCAGAGCAAGATATTTGGATTCCAGAAGGTTTATGCGTCAGTTGAACCTTGGTTTCTACTTTATTTACATTCTGACCACCAGCGCCGCTTGAACGCGCTGTGGTTATGGAAATGTCTGCAGGGTTGATTACAATTTCTATGGAATCATCCACTAATGGGTAAACATACACAGAAGCGAAACTCGTGTGTCGTTTTGCATTGCTATCAAAAGGGGAGATGCGGACCAATCTATGGACTCCATTTTCTCCTTTTAAATATCCAAAAGCAAAATCACCTTCAATTTCTAAAGTTACCGTTTTGATTCCAGCAGCTTCCCCTTCTTGATAGTTTAATTCCTTTAACTTAAACCCTTGCTTTTGAGCCCACATCATGTACATTCTCATAAGCATTTGGGCCCAATCACAACTTTCCGTTCCACCCGCTCCGGCTGTAATTTGTAATACAGCACTTAGTTGATCTCCTTTTTCAGAAAGCATGTTTCTAAACTCAACATCTTCTAAAAGCGTTTTTAATTTTTTAGATAATTCCTCAACATCTTCTTCCGTTGCTTCTCCTTCTTTATAAAACTCTAATAAAACAGATAAATCGTCTTCAAGACTTCTTAACTGATTGTAATCTTCAACCCACTTTTTTAAAGTTCTAAGGTTTTTTAAAACAACTTCAGCCTCTTTTGGGTTGTTCCAAAATTCTGGGTTGGCACTTTTCTCTTCTTCATTTTTGATAAGAATTAATTTCTTATCTATTTCTAAATAGCCTTTTAATTTTTGTATTCTTGTAGTGTATTTTTGGAATTGCTCGGTTGTAATCATAGAAACAAAAATAACAATTATCTTTAGCAGACAGAGGAACGAGGCTTGTTTTTTATCACAAAATGATAAATTAAAACTTTTGTCAAAATAGCAATTGTAATAATAGTAGGTTTAGATCGACAGAAGGTGAGATAGAGTTTAGAATATAAAAAATATTTAGAATGAATTTGGAAATAGCAACATTAGGAAATGGGTGTTTTTGGTGTACAGAAGCAGTTTTTAAAAGATTGAAGGGTGTACATTCTGTATTGCCTGGATTTAGTGGAGGAGCCATTAAAAATCCTGCTTATAGAGAAGTAGTAACAGGTAGAACGGGGCATGCAGAAGTCTTGCATATAACGTATGATCCTGCGCACATCTCCTATGAGAAATTATTGGCCGTGTTTTTTTCGACACATGATCCTACCACGTTGAATAGGCAAGGGAATGATGTAGGGACTCAATATAGATCTGCTATCTTCTATCATACTGAAGCGCAAAAGGTTATTTCTGAAAGAACCTTGGAAGCTTTGGGAAAACAAAATGTGTTTCTTGATCCAATTGTTACGGAGTTGACTAGGTTTGAAGCGTTTTATGAGGCGGAAAGTTACCATCATGATTATTTTGAAGGACACCAAGAAGAACCCTATTGTAAACTAGTTATCAATCCAAAATTGAATAAATTTTTAAAGCAATTTGCATCGGACTTAAAATAAAAAAAGCCTCTTCGTACGAAGAGGCTTTTTTTATTTTACTGTAAAGGTGCTTATGGTAGAGAAAGGGATTCCTGTATCAGAAATACCTTGAATGTCTATTACATAATCTCCTCTAGTGTCACAGCTAAAAAAGGAGATTTCCGCTTTTTGGTCGGGCAATATCCTAATATAAGGTTCCCAATGCAAAGTGGTTCTCATGTCAGCTTTGGCCATTTCTTCAAATCCGTTTATATGATCTGGAGCAAAGAATTTTCTTGTGGTATAAAAACCTTGTGCCTGGAAGTCAATAATACCAGGTTTTCTTTTTATGTTTCTACTTGAAATATTACTACCTAATTTGGAATACATAGCAATCACACCGTTGGCTGCGTTGGAATATACAGCCGCGTCCGCTCCGGTAAGTACATCAATAAAATCAATATCTGAACCATATAAAGATTCTACGAAAGTAGAATCAATAGGCATACCGTCTAAATAAAAAGCTGGGCTACCACCACCACGAATACTAACACTTGTTCCAGAAACACTAACTCCAGCTAGACGTTGTAATAAATCGAATATAGTATAGGTTTCTGATCCGATGATGTCTTCAGGTACTACTCTTTTATCAGAGTACCCGTGCAATGTTCTATCGTCAAATTCTTCGTTTCTTTTCTCTATTTCTGTTTTTCTTTGACCTACGACCACAACCTCATCTAACAATTGCATTTGTTGTTCGTATTCAAGATTTACTTGTTCAATGTATTTAGAAATCTTTAGATAAGCGGCTAACTGATCTTTGTCTGTAATATTAGACTGAACAACTTGTTGTCTTTCTACAGTCGGTTTTGGGGCTTCTGCATTGTCTAATAGAATGACAACATTTCTGTTTTTATACTTTTCTGACTTAAAGCTATAAAGTCTTGCTTCAAGAAGGGTGGGTATGGTATCAAAAAACACAAACGGTCCGTATGAAAAGTTACCTAAAGAATCCGATTGCTGTGGTTCTTGATGAAAGGTTTTCCCCATAAAGGTAATTCTAGTCGCTGTACTTCTAAAATCGTATGGTTTTTTGAGTGCTTTGGTTCTTCCCTTGATAAAAATTCCTTTTTCCAACGGAAACTCTCTTTCTTTGGGTGTGTTGTTTATCAATTCTTGCCAAGTAAATCGTCTCCACCCATTTGTCATCATGGTCAGGTCTAAAAGATATCTTCTTTTGGCATCATTTGGTTTCTCAAAGAAATAGCCAGGATTTTCTACTTTACCTCTTAAATCTGAATTTAATAACAAGTAGGTTCTAATGTTTTCTGAAAAATTATTTTGAGGTACTGCTTGCATATCTCTAACGGACATAGATAAAGAACTAGGAACAACTTCTCCCTCTAGATCTTTTGTGTCAATCGTTAGCGTTAATTTTTCTCTTATTCCCAATTTCTTTTTGTCTGGTGTTGCTGAAACTGTAATATTGTTATTTTCGTTTTCTACAAAAACGAGTCTTTCTGCAAGTGGGTTTCCTTCTGCATTAAAAAGTGTTATATGCACAATTCCATCATCCATACTTTTAGTAGGGAAGTTTAAGTTATAACTATCAACAGCTCCTGATTCTATTTTGCTATATAAGTGCTTTCCTCTTTGATGAGCCACCAAAAAGGTTTCTTTTAACCCACCTTCTATATTAGAAGCCACATTGATTGAGATATTAGATCCGTTGTTCACGGCACTTAACAGGCAGCCCTTTGGTAACACCTCAGGTAATGGATAGGTTTCTTCAGAACCATTAATATCAACAATAGCTTTGTAGGATTTTCCCGCTTCTGGTGTTAAAATAAATAATCCTAAACCAAATTTTACCGTGCTAAAGGTGAACACTTCATTGCCATCATTGTCAACGATTATTCCTTTTACTGTTTGGTTTTTAAATATTGGATCTGTAACCTTTATCGCAATTTTATTAGTCAAACCCTCCACAAGATATCCACCTTCTGGATAAAAATTTAATTCTGGCCTTGGAATTTTATAAGCGTCTTCCTTTTCTTTAGTTTGAGTTATTGCCGCTGTTGTTGTTTCTGTTGTGGCAAGACTATCATTTTCAACGGTTGCAAGAACTGTGATTTCCTTTTGAAAGAAATCTTTGGAGCTCATATTGCGCATTTCATTTGTATACGCACGCAACAAATATTTACCAGGTTTCCATTTTTTTGAGATTTTAAAATCACCTGCACCCGTTACTCTTGCTACAAAAATATTCTTTGAATCCATGATGCTATCGTTACTGTCGATTAGATCGACATGCATCACCATACTTTTGTTACTTTTTAAGTGGCTCACACCGTTGACCAAATATCCTGTGAACCAAATAGATTCATCTAGAGAATAATAAGGCTTGTCCGTATGTAAATATATTTTTTCAGGAAAATTTTTGGAGTCGTATTCATTAAGTTTGGATACAATCAACTCATTTAAAACCTCTTTGTTTAATATGGTAAATGATACCAAGCAAAGCAATAAAAGAGTAGGGTAAACTATTTTTTTCATAAAATTTTTATCGTGTTTGTATTTAGACAACCATTGAAACGAAAGGTTTAATTGTAAATTGTCTATCTATCAAAAATGTTGCCGTTTTTTTAGAAGCTCCTAAAATAGGCTTTTTATTGTGATTGGATGTTCACAAAAAGTAGTCATATAAAATTAAGGCACAAAAAAAGGCCGATATGTTAGTATCGGCCTTCCTTTTATGAAATATAATATTCTTATAAGTGAATCACTTCATCGTAAGCATCTGCAACAGCTTCCATAACCGCTTCACTCATGGTAGGGTGAGGGTGAACTGTTTTTAATACTTCATGACCTGTAGTTTCTAATTTACGTCCTAAAACCGCTTCAGCAATCATATCTGTAACACCAGCACCAATCATATGACATCCTAGCCATTCACCGTACTTAGCATCAAAGATAACTTTTACAAAACCGTCTTTGTTTCCAGCAGCACTTGCTTTACCAGAAGCAGAGAATGGAAATTTACCAACTTTGATATCGTATCCAGCTTCTTTTGCTTTCGCTTCTGTCATACCAACAGATGCAATTTCAGGAGAAGCATAGGTACAACCAGGAATATTTCCATAGTCGATAGCTTCCGAATGTAATCCAGCAATTTTTTCAACACAAGTAATTCCTTCCGCAGAAGCAACGTGCGCTAAAGCTTGTCCAGGAACGACATCTCCAATTGCATAATATCCAGGGATGTTTGTTTGATAAAAGTCGTTTACCAAGATTTTATCTCTATCTACAACAATTCCAACATCTTCTAATCCGATGTTTTCAATGTTAGATTTGATCCCTACAGCAGATAATAAAATATCAGCTTCTAATTTTTCTTCACCTTTTTTCGTTTTTACGGTAGCCACAACTCCGTCACCAGAAGTATCTACAGATTCTACAGAAGAATTTGTCATTACTTTGATTCCAGATTTCTTTAATGATCTTTCAAATTGTTTTGAAACATCAGCATCCTCAACAGGAACTACGTTTGGCATAAACTCAACAATAGTTACATCAGTACCCATTGAGTTGTAAAAGTGTGCAAACTCAACACCGATTGCTCCAGAACCAACAACAATCATTTTCTTTGGTTGTTTAGGCAAAGTCATTGCTTGACGGTATCCAATTACTTTTTTACCATCTTGTGGTAAGTTAGGTAATTCACGAGATCTAGCACCAGTTGCGATAATGATATGGTCTCCACTGTATTCAGTAACCGTTCCGTCTTCTGCAGTAACGTCTACTTTTTTACCAGTTTTGATTTTTCCAAATCCATTGATTACATCAATTTTATTTTTCTTCATTAAGAAGCTTACTCCTTTGCTCATTCCATCAGCAACACCACGACTTCTTTTGATTACAGCTTCAAAATCTTTATCGATAGCTTCAGCTTTCAAACCATAGTCATCAACATGCTTTAAGTAATCATATACTTGAGCACTTTTTAATAATGCTTTTGTAGGGATACATCCCCAGTTTAAACAAATTCCACCTATTTCAGCTTTTTCTACTACAGCAGTTTTAAATCCTAACTGAGAAGCTCTAATGGCAGTTACATAACCACCAGGTCCACTTCCAATAACTATTACGTCGTATTTCATTGTATATGATTTTTTGTTGTCTAACTTTTTCAAAATCTATGTTTGTGAAAATCAAACATAGTTGCCTAAATTAAAGGCATGCAAATTTAATGAATCTATATTTATTTTTACAATTTCAATGCTTATTTATCAAAAGTGTAATATTTAATCCTATGATTTGTTTTATGATAAAAAAGTATACAGTTTTCTTGTAGGTATGTGGATTCTGCTTCAGTAAAGTTGATTATTTCAAAAAATAACACCCTTAAAAACTTTTAAAAATGCTGAAAAAAATGTTAAATATGCTTTATGGAGATACTCAACTGTTAAAAACAAGATCTGTGATGTTCCGTTTTTTACATATTTTGAAAAGCGCTAAATTGATACAGATATGTAACAAGGGAAGTACTAAAAAGGCTAAAAAAGGAACTCCTAATAATTGATAGGGTACATAATAAGTCCATACCCCTAAAGCGATCGTAATCATTTCTCCAAAGGCGGGAAAAACAAATGAAATAAGACCAATGATAATGAGTTTATTTTTTAGTGTTTTGTGTGAAAGTGTTTGGATTAAGTTTTTTTCTATTTTATAAATAAATGGAAAAGATAAAAGCCAAGCGAAGGGCAGCCAATAGGGAAGAATAGGATCTATATTGTGGTATTCCCATAAGTTATAGGTAACACCGATGTATTCGATAATCAATCCACTTATGGCTGTGAAAAGCATTCCAATAGGGATGATCCAATTTTTGGAGCCATTGTTAAAACTAAGATTATAAGTGACTTGAATAGTTCTAGCAGCTAATAAAAATGCTAAAAGAATATGGCGTTCATGAAGCAACCCTAAAACAACACCTGCAATGGTGATTTTTAAGGTAGCTTTAATTAGTTCTATTCCGAATTTTTTTTTGTCTAAAATCATCTATTTATTCTACATTCTTTCTGGAACAGCTATTCCTAATAAGTTGAAGGCTGATTTTATAACTTCACCCACTTTTTTAGACAATTGCGTTCTGAATATTTTTAGGTCTTCCTCTTCACATCCAAGAATATAAGAACTTTGGTAAAATGAATTGTACTCTTTTACCAAGTCATAAGTATAATTAGCAATCAAAGCTGGACTTTGATTTTTAGAAGCTAATTGAACCGTTTCTGGGTACAATTGCAATTGTTTGATAACGCCTCTTTCTTTATCACTAATAGAGATTTTTGAAACAGGTGTTGTATAATCAAAATCAGCTTTTCTTAAAATAGACTGAATTCGAGCATAGGTATATTGGATAAATGGTCCGGTGTTTCCATTAAAGTCAATGGACTCTTTAGGGTCGAATAAAATTCTCTTTTTAGGATCTACCTTTAAAATATAGTATTTCAAAGCACCCATTCCTATGATTTTGTATAACTCTTCTTTCTCGGCATCAGAGTAACCATCTAATTTTCCAAGTTCTTGAGAGATTTCTCTTGCGGTATTGGTCATTTCTTCCATCAAATCATCCGCATCAACAACGGTACCTTCTCTAGATTTCATTTTACCAGAAGGCAAATCTACCATTCCATAAGAAAGGTGAAACATATTATCTGCCCAAGAAAAACCAAGTTTTTTCAATATTAAAAACAAAACTTTGAAGTGGTAATCTTGTTCGTTTCCAACAGTATAAGTAAGAGAGTCGATATCATAATCTTTGAAACGCTCTATGGCAGTTCCAATATCTTGTGTAATATATACAGATGTCCCGTCAGATCTTTGTACAATTTTTCTATCCAAACCTTCATCAGTCAAATCAATCCATACAGATCCATCTTCATCTTGCTCAAAGATTCCTTTTTTCAATCCTTCTGCAACAACATCTTTTCCTAGGATATAAGTATCACTTTCATAATAATTTTTATCAAACGCAACACCAAGATTTTTGTAAGAAACATCAAATCCGTCGTACACCCATTGATTCATTTTTTTCCAAAGAGCGATAACCGCTTCATCACCAGATTCCCATTTTAAAAGCATCTCTTGCGCCTCTAGTAAAATTGGAGCTTGTTTTTTAGCTTCCTCTTCAGAAAGACCTTTGCTAATCAATTCATTGATCTCTTCCTTATAAGCTTTGTCAAAAGCTACATAATAATTCCCTACAAGTTTATCACCTTTGATTCCAGTGTTCTCAGGGTTCTCTTTTTTTCCATCATTTCCATTAGGAGCAAATTTTTCCCAAGCAATCATACTTTTACAAATATGAATTCCACGGTCATTGATAATTTGAGTTTTGAAAACTTTTTTACCTGCACCAGCAATGATATTTGATACAGAGAATCCTAATAAATTATTTCTAACATGACCAAGATGTAAAGGTTTGTTAGTGTTAGGAGAAGAATATTCTACCATAACAGCTTTTTCCTCTTTTTTAGGACTTACAATCCCAAAGTTTTTTTCTGGATAAAGTGTTGCAAAGCTATCCACAAAAAAGTTTTCAGAAATTACAAGATTTAAAAAACCTTTAACCACATTAAAGTCGTCTACAATGGCCACATTATCTTTAAGGTAAGTACCTATTTGCTCTCCAATGGCAGCAGGATTTCCTTTGATAGTTCTCAATAAAGCAAAGATAACAACGGTAATATCTCCCTCGAAATCTTTTTTCGTAGCTTGAAATTCTACGTTTTCTATTTCTTTATCAAAAATTTTAGCCGCAGCTTCTTTTACAGCAATTGTTAAAGTGTTTTGAATACTCATTTATCTTGGAATTTTGAGCTGCAAATTTAACAATAATTAGATGGCTGTAAATAATTATTATTGAAAAATATTTGGTTCTAAGGAACAAGTAAACAAAAAGGGTTTTTTACTACAGCAATAAGCGTATCTTTGTGGACTAATTTAAGCGAATTGTTATGGCAAATATGGAAGCTAGACTTGCATCTTTACACAAAGATGCGAAAGAAGTTGAAAAGGAAACTTTAAAATATTTTCAACGTTTGAAAAAGCGTACTCCAAAGACTTTGGATTTAACAATGCGTGATTTACACGATGCTGAATTTGAAAAAACAGATTGTTTGACCTGTGCCAATTGTTGTAAAACTTCTAGTCCTATTTTTACTGAAAAGGATATTCAGAGAATATCTAAGTACTTTAGAATAAAGGAGTTTAAGTTTATAGAACAGTTTTTAGAAAGAGATTCTGACGATTTTTATGTGCTGCAACAGGTTCCATGTCATTTTTTAGATGAAAATGATAATACTTGTATGATCTATGATGTACGCCCGAAAGCCTGTAGTGAGTATCCACATACAAATCGTAAAAAATTTATTCAGATTACCGATCTTACGGTAAAAAATGCAGAAATATGTCCTGCTACTTTTAACATCATTGAAAATCTTAAGAAAGCCATTCCTTTAGGAGGTAAAGCAACGCCGGAGTCTAAATTTAAATAAAATGGCATGACGGAACTTGTGAAAAAATCTAATTTTGTTTTTCATGCTTTCGGAGATGCAGTAGCTGAAAAAGATTTTGAAGCTGATAATTTTTATATTGTGGTGGAAGAGGAGACTGCTATTTTTAAGATGAAACTTAAAAAGAAATTGGATCATGCTTTTTTTGAAAGAGAGAAGTTCTCTTTTGATACTTTTTTGTTTGAAGATACTTATGTCGTTAAAAAATTAATCTCCTTTTTACAAAATTACACAGATATTAAATATTATAAGTTGTCTATCGATTCGGGGGAAATATTTCAGATAGTATTGACTAAAATAAAAGTTTCAAACGAAGGAATTTATTTCCAATCATTTTAGTAATTCCAAACTAGATAGTTTATTTGTTTTTTTCTCAGTATTTTTGAG
>NZ_JAQWGB010000095.1 GCF_029238425.1 Flavicella sp. | reverse complement strand
TGATAAAATATATTATTAATCAAAGAATTTTTGTCTGAGACCAAACCAATCAATGCTTTTTTAATTTTCTTTTTATCTACTTCAAAATATAGGGTATCACAAGACTTCCATATTTTTTTTTGTTGATTCAAACTTGGAATTATTTTCCCTGGATCTGTAGCTACAATGGTAAAGTCTGTATCCAAAATAGCTCCATTGGAAAGAATTATTTTATTTGGTTCAATTGACTGAACTTTGGTTTTAAAGAAAAATTTAGTTTTTTTTAATTTTTCAGTTAACTGTTTAGGAATTGCCTCTATTCCCGACTTAGGCAGTGCCGCATCACCTTCTCCAAACATTTTATAAACAAACTCAAACATCCTACTCGAAGTTCTCAATTCTGTTTCTAAAAAAATTCCACTAAAAAATGGTTGAAAAAACTCTTGAATTATTTTTTCTGAAAAACCAAAATCTTGTAAATATTGCAACGTAGTTTTTTCCTCCTTCAAAAAGATAGCTGAAATCGAGGTGTGTTTCAACATCTTATTTAATTTTAAAATATTTAATTTATCAGTTATAGTACCAATCCCTGATAAAATTGTGGGTAACAACAAGGAAATATTCCTTAGCGGATCACCCAAAGTTTTTTTCAATCTATTCTTAAAAATAGTAGAACCCGGTAAAAAAAGCTGTAAATCCAGGTCTTCATAATCCAAATATTTTTGTGCTGCAGGATAAGCTGTAAGCAATACTTGAAATCCCCTATCCAACTGATAACCTTTAAATTTATCCGTTTTTATTCTACCACCTGGCCTATCACTTGAATCTATAACAACAGGTTCATACCCTTGATTTTCTAGTACCAAGGCTGCAATAAGGCCACTTATTCCAGCACCAATTATGTGAATTTTCTTTTTCATCTTTATTATTAAGATACAAAATTTCTGTTTGATTTTTCTATCATTAAAATAATTTTCTGATAGTTTAACCGTAATAATCTAAGGACATAAAGTTTGTTTTTAATTGCATCATTTTTAAAATGAACTTTTTGTTTCCTTTGTAATTATTATTTTTTTTGAACTTCACAAATTCTCCATTCGCATGAATACTAAAACAGTTTGCACTATAAATCACTAATTTATAATAAGGGATAATCCAAGAAAATCGTTCTAACTTTCGTGAATAATGGACAATAATTCCTTTAGGACGTAACTCTATATTTCCATAATCTGTTTCAGAAAATTTTAATTTTCCTAAATCTAATTTTGGGCTTAAGGAAGCCACCACGAACCTTGCAGATCCTACTCCTCCCATGCGAATCTTTTCTAAAAAACGAAAAGATTCCCCTAGCAAACGGTCACTTTGCTCATCATATTCATCATTTCTATAAGTCGTATCAAACACCATAATTCAATTTTTAATTGGATAAATTACTGAGGTAATTCTCAGCTTTTTCAATATGTTTTGATCTTTTTTCTTGAGGCATTTTATCAAACATAGACACCAACATACCTAATCTAGGATTTTTAGTAAAAAAAGACCTATGCTTATCCATAAATCGCCAAAAAAGGCCATCCCAAACAGATTGCCATTCTCCTTTTTTATAATTGCTCATCTTCATCAAATAATTGCTTCCACTGATGTAAGGCTTTGTTGCCATTAATCCACCATCAGAAAACTGACTCATTCCATAAATATTAGGAACCATCACCCAATCGTAACTATCAATAAACAATTCCATAAACCACTTATACACTTCATCAGGATCAAACTCACAAAGCATCATAAAATTCCCTAAAATCATAAGACGTTCTATATGATTACAATATCCGGTTTTTAGTAATTTTTTAATCGTTTGGTCAATAGGTCCAATACCCGTATCTCCTGTATAAAAAGACGGTGGTATTTTTTTTTGAAAACCCCAGAAATTTCTTGTCCTTTCATCAGTACCACGACATTCATACATTCCCCTGATAAATTCTCTCCAGCCAATTATCTGCCTCACAAAACCTTCAATTGAATTTATTGGAATATTATTTTCCAAACCAAACTCAACACTCTCCTCTATTATTTTTTGAGGGGTAATTAAGCCTACATTTAACATTGGACTCAAAACGCTATGATTTAAAATAGAATGATCCGATACAATTGCATCTTCATAAGGTCCAAATTCCATAAATCTATTTTCCAAAAATTGTTGCAACCAAATATCTGCATCTTTAAAATTATTTGGGTAAGCAACATAATCTGTTAAGTCACCTAGATTTTCTGAAAAATTGTCCCCAACATAGCTACATGCCTCCGAATAAAATGTATTTATATCCGGATATAAAACGGTTGGAGGTGTTTTCTTGGCTGGATATTTTTTTCTGTTTTCAGAATCATAGGTCCATTTCCCTCCGACTGGTTTCCCTAAGGAATCCATTAAGATATTCATCTTTTTTCTTTGAGAAGTATAAAATGAAGTTTGATGGTATTTCTTTTTATCTTTTTTAAAAAATGATGCCAACTCTTCTTTCGTATTTAGAAATAATGTGGAGTCAAAAATTTCTTGTTTTATAGAATATAGTTGGCACTGCTCGTCTAATCTTTTTTGAAGCCAATTATCTACCGGATCAATATAGTTCACTTTTTGAATTCCTTTACTCTTTAAGAATAAGAGCAGCTCTCTAACATCGGAAATATTCTCCTTTGACTCTATATACTGTACTGCGCAATCTTTTGATTCTAAAAACATCTCATACTGTTTCATAGAAGCCCTATGGAATGCCAATTTTTGTTTATGAAATGGGTATTGTCTAAAGAATAAAAACTCTTCTATCAAATATATAGGAGCTCCGTTTGTAATCAAAATTGATTTTTCAAAAAGTTGATGCGGAAAAATTAAGTTTACTTCTTTCATTATTTTTTATTTCGTTTACAACGCTCACTGCAATATTTTACATTCTCCCAATTCTTCTCCCATTTTTTTCTCCATGAAAATGGGCGTTCACACACCACACAAACTTTCTGAGGTAAATATTGTTTCTTCATTATTTACTATTTACATGAACCTGTAGTATTTTAATTTTTTTCATGTAAACTACATGATATTAAAAAAAAGAATGTCACTAGTGAAGCTCTTTTTTGCATTTTTTCCAAAAAGAAAAAAAAGATGGGTAATAACCTTTCGCTGAAAACATCCAATCCCTTTCTTCCTGAATTCCTTTATAATGTTTGTTTAGTGGATGTTCTTTAAAACGTATTCTTTCCAATTTATACTCTGAAACCAAAGCATCAAATTCTCCTACATAAACCTGAATTCCCTCAATATTTTTGGATAGTGATAAAACAAAATCCAACGATTTTTTAGAAACTGGATATTTTCTAAAAACAGAGGGCTCTAAAAGTAAAATTCTATTCAATGTCAATTCTTTTTTCCACAAAGGGTCTAAATTGTAAAAATTATAGATCAAAGTGGGCAGTTTGGTATTTACAATTATTTTTTTATTCTTAGGCAAAGGTGTTGTCAGCCTCAACATGGTTGAAGTGAGCAACACATCAGGCACTGGTAAAGCTTCAAAATCGTCATAAGCCACATCAAGAAAACTACTTTTTTGTTTGTCATGGCAATAGGTATTTATATTTTCTTGATTGGCATAATATTTCTTATTACTATTTGAACCTGCCACCCATTGCCAACTCAAAGCATTGCTAGCCCAATCAGCATCTAAAAGATGATAGTACATCCATTGCGCAGGTTTTTTCCAATAATTTTTTCCAATATTACAAGCTATGGATGCAATATACATTCTGAGGTGATTGTGTAAATACCCCGTTCTATACAATTCTGTGACTGCCTTATCAATTGCCTTTATTCCTGTTTTTGCTGTATGTAAAGCAGACGATACTCCATAAGAAATTACAGGTTCCTGCTTATTTTTGATATCATAATTTATGGCATCTTCTTTCTCCTTCCAAACCAACTGCCAATAGTCTCTCCATGCCAACTCCTGGACAAACTTCAAAATTCTTTCGGTAGGCATTCTTCTTTTTATCAACTCCTGATATACAAATTTTGTTGATATTACTCCTCTAGAAATGTAGGGAGACAAATAACTGACTGCTCCGTTTATATAATTTCTTGTTTCTTCATAAGAAACAGCATCTATATTCGCAACACGATCAAGAATCAGGTTGAAATCTGTTGGGAAAAATATTTTTTTTACACCTCTACCTCTCATAATCTCTTAGTTATTTTATTAGACGATATTGCTCTCTGTCTTGAGCATTTAAATCGTTTTATATCTTCACTTCTCTTTTTTAAATGCTTACTGCTGACACCACTATGAACTCTTTTTCTCCACCTTTTAAAACTTTTCTCTTTTAAATAT
>NZ_JAQWGB010000094.1 GCF_029238425.1 Flavicella sp. | reverse complement strand
TCTAAAAAAAGAAAGCCAAAAAGGAGAAGATAAAAAATAAAATGTGTTGCCTATGAAAAAGTTTTGTTTGTTGATTGCTTTATTGAGTGTGGGTTTATTTGCTCAAAAGAAAGAAGTCCAACCAGATTTATCAAATCCACGGGCAACCATTTATACGCATCTGTATTTTTTACAAGAATCTAGTTTTGATAAAAGTAAAGCCGCACGTACTATTTATGGTCTGCAAGGCGCAGAGGCTGAAGAGTGCGCTATCAAGCTAAAACAAATTTTGGATGGAAAAGGACTTCGAGTAGATATCAATCTGTTGCCCTCTAATCCCAATCATTTAGATACCTTAAATGGTTTTGATTTTAAAAGTAAATATGTGCTTTTTCCAAATCAAATGCCTCAAGTATATGTAGAAAAAATTAATGATAATTGGTATTACAGTGTTGAAACAGTTTCACATGTTGATGATCTCTACAGACAGGTGTACCCTTTAGGAACTGAATTATTAAAAACTTCCATTCCAAAAGTTGGGCATAAAGTAGTTTTTGGATTTGAATTGTGGCAATATCTCGGAGTTGTTGTGGTGTTGATTCTTTGTTTCGTTCTGTTTTTTGTTTTTAATAAAATAGTTTTTGCACTCTTAAAATTTATTGAAAAGTCGCTTGTTAGATTTGCTCATAGCAGTTTGAATGAGTCCCTTCAAAAATTATCTAGGCCTATTGCCTTACTACTCGTTTTTTATGTGGTGGAATCCTATATTCCAGTATTTCAATTTTCGCTAGATGTCAATTCTTTTGTGTTGAGCGGAATTCATATCGCTCAAACTGTTTTTTGGATTTATGTATTTCTACAGTTTGTAAATGTGGTGATGGACATTTACAGTTCTTATGCTTTGAAAACAGAAAGTAAGTTAGACGACCAGTTAGCACCAATACTAAGAAGGATTTCAAGAGGGATTGTTATTGCCATCGGGATACTTAAAATGTTAACCATTTTTGGGGTAGACCCAACAACGGTGATTGCTGGTGCCTCTATAGGAGGTTTGGCGGTAGCATTGGCATCTCAAGATACGGTAAAGAATTTGATCGGAACCTTTATGATTTTCTTAGACAAACCATTTCAAATTGGAGATTGGATTGAAGGAGGTGGAGTTGAGGGGACTGTTGAGGAAGTAGGGTTTAGGTCGAGTAGAATTAGAGCTGCAGATACCTCTATTTTTACGATACCGAATAGTAAACTTTCTGAGATAGTTATCAATAATAAAGGCTTACGATTGTTTAGAAGGTATAATACTACTTTAGGAATCCGTTATGATACTCCTCCAGAATTGATAGAGATTTTTGTGAATGGGGTTAGGGAAATAATCGATAAACATCCAGATACAAGATCAGATTCTTATAATGTAGAATTTGTTGGTTTTGGTGATTCTGCCTTGCAGATTTTATTGAATGTATATTTTAAAAGCCCGGGTTGGGCCATTGAGCAATCTTCAAAGCATCTGTTGCATATGTCTATTGTAAAGTTTGCAAATGAAATTGGTGTTGGTTTTGCTTTCCCTTCTCAGACGGTGATGATAGAAGAATTTCCAGAAAAAAAATCATTGGATCTCAAATACAGTCCGGATAGTGAAAAGGCGAATGAGGTTTTAAAAGAGATTTTAAAGGATTTTCCTGAGTCGATATAAGTGTAGCTTCAGTATAAAAAAAACCTCGAAAACTACTGTTTTTGGGGTTTTTGACTGTTTTGGAACTATATTAGATGCTTGTTGAACCTCTGAAACAAGTTTGGTTTATACTTTTGAAGTAACCAATTAAACCAAATTCATGTTTCATAAATCAAGACTTTTTTTTCTAGCAGTCTTTTGTAGTCAATTAGTTTTAACTGCTCAGGTAACTACCAGTACGTCACCCAATATTATTTTTATTTTAATTGATGATTTGGGGTATATGGATACTGCTTGTTATGGTTCTACTTTTTACGAAACACCCAATATTGATCAGTTAGCTACGGATGGAATTCGATTTACGCATGGTTATGAGGCAGCTCCAAGATGTGCTGCATCTAGAACTTCTATCATGACGGGTAAGTTTGAAGCAAGGCCTTCGGTTTCCTCGGGAATGTATTTGCCAAGTGATAATCATGCTAAAGGATATGCTGAAACTACTTGGGCACAAGCATTGAAAGATGAGGGGTATAAAACATTTTTTATTGGGAAATGGCACTTAGGTCATGAAGCGAGTCATTACCCAGATAAATTTGGGTTTGACATCAATATTGCGGGTTGCGATTTTGGGTCGCCTCCTAGCTATTGGTACCCATATACCGATGGAGATGATGTTTTACCAGATTTATCTACAGGTGGTGTAGAAGGTGAATATTTAACGGATCGTATTACACAGGAAGTTGAAGATTTTATAGACGATCATGTGTCAAATTCTCCTACGGTTCCTTTTGTTACCATGATTTCGCATTATGCGGTTCATACTCCATTAGAGGCCAAAGAAGCGGATGAAGCTTATTTTCAAACAAAAGCAGACAATCAAAATTATACAGGTCCAGAAACTGAAAATCAATTGACGGCACAGGCAAAATTAAATCAAGACAATGCAGCCTATGCAGCAATGATAAAAAGTATGGATGAAAGTGTTGCAGCGATTCGTCAAAATTTAATAGACAATGAAATAGAAGACAATACCATCATCATTTTTACCTCGGATAATGGAGGGTTGTCTACAACAGAGATTGGCGGAACAAGAGAAATGTCTACTTCTAGCAAGCCCTTACGAGGAGGGAAAACTTGGTTGTATGAGGGAGGAATTCGATTGCCTTTGATTATTTATGGACCAGATTATCGTTCTGGAGTTGTAGAGGATACACCTGTAGTTGGAACAGATTTTTTTCCTACTTTTTTAGACATGGCTGGAGTGTCTTTATTACCAAATCAGCATCTAGACGGTGAAAGTTTTGAGGAGTTATTGCTGACAAATGCGAATGGTGGTGATGCCAATTGGTCAAGAAATAAATCCATAGTATGGAATTTTGATTATTCAAGTACTGGAACGGCAAATGTAAGCATGGCTGCTGTGAGAAGTGGCAATTATAAATTGATTGAACACAAGTATGACAATCGATTTGAATTGTTTGATGTGGTGAATGATATAGGAGAGAATACAGATTTGAGTGCTACGAATACCACAACGTTAAATGCCTTAAAAGATTCCTTATATAGTTTTAGGTCTGAAGCAGGAATTACGCACAGAGTTACAAATTCAAGTTTTAAATCGACAAATACCTATTTGTACGAAAATATGAACACCGAAACAGGGAGTAGTATTGTAGAAGATTATGGATGTGCCACGCCTTCAGCTTCAGATAAAATTGTTTTTAATGAAGGTTTTGAGTGTTGGTATGATTTGGATTGGACTTTACTTGTTGATGAGACACAGGCTGCAAACTTTACCGGCTCTGAGTCTGACGCAAATACGGGAGATTCAGGTGCTAAAATTGAGGTAACTACGGGTGGTTCTTTAGGGAAAGTGAAATTAATAAACACACCGAACTATAATAATTTTAATGCCGCTACAGTAACGGTGGGTGCCTATGTTAAATCAGTGGATGGTGCACGCTTTAAATTCCAAATAAAAGTGAGTTATTCTGATGATACTACTGAAACATTTATTTCTTCAACAAAATATACAGGAACAAGTGATTATGAATTGTACTCAGATGATTTTGTAATTCCTTCAAAGGACACAGAATCTATAGAAGTTCGATTGCAGTGCGGTCAAACTGTAGGAACCATTTTAGTCGATGATTGGCATAGCAAAGCAGAAGGGGGCAGTTTAAGTACTCCGTTGATCGATGAAGAATTAGTAATTGTAAGTCCTAATCCTACCCGAAATTTTATACATATCAGAGGACCCTTAATTACGCAAGAGTTATTGTTAATTGATAGTACTGGAAAGTTGTTGAAAAAGAAATTAGGAGATGTAGAGTTGTTAGATGTGCAAGAGCTCTCACCAGGTGTTTATTATTTGAAAATATTTTTTGAGAATAATACACATATAACCAAACGAATTATAAAAAATTAATCGTCTTTATTTAGGTTTATTTAGTTTCGTGAGTGCCGGAGTATGTTGCTTCGGCATTTATGTTTTATTTGATAAGGTTTTCTAGGATGTAATCAACACCTCTATCATCATTGCTTAAGGTTTCAAAATTCGCCGTTTCCTTTACATTTGGATGTGCATTTTTCATGGCATAGCTAAAATCAGCTTTTTCAAGCATTTTTAAGTCGTTGTTGTAGTCTCCGAAAGCCATGGTTTCTGCCTGTGTAATATGTAAAGAATTTTGAAGTTTTGTCAAGGCATTTCCTTTATTTGCTTCAAGGTTTGAGATATCTAACCAATTTTTTCCGGAAACGGTAACTTGCATTTCATCCGATAGGTGTTCAACTTTTGGCAATATAAATTCTTCAGAACAGATAGGATGGTAAATTGCCATTTTGAAAAAAGTATCGTTATAAACATCAGAGAAATCATCTACAATTTTATAACTTGAATAGTATTGTTTGATCGTGTCGGCAAATTCAGCATTTTTATTTTCTATGTATGCATATTTTTTACCGCATAGAATAACTCCAACTCCTTCAATATTTTTAATGTAATTCAAACAATCTAATAAATCTTCGATAGGTAAATCAAAAGAAAATAATTCTTCTTCATCTTGTTTTGCAAAGGCTCCATTCTCTGCAATAACCGTAATGTCTTTTTTGATAGATACCAATTTGCTAATGATGCTGTGGTATTGCCTTCCACTCGCAGCTGCAAAATGGATGTTTTTTTCTTTTAGTTTTTTGTGAATTTCAAAAAATCGTTCACTTACTTCGTGGTTAGAATTAAGTAATGTTCCATCCATGTCTGTTACTACCAACTTTACCTTAGAAAAATCCATACTTTTTATTTTTTGTAAAAGTACTGCTCTTTGTTGAGCTGTTAAGTATGTTTAGGGTTAATAAAAAGCAAAAAATACTGCAGTGAAATTCATTTACGTTGCTAGAAAAAAGAATTGTTGTATCTTTGCTGCAGATGAAAAATGAGAACACTTATAAATCTAACTTTGGTGCACGCTTTGCAAGGCGCTGTCGCTGTGTGCGTTTCGCATAATATTCTTGTTTTAGGAACAGGAATTAGGTTCTAAACCTAAATTTAAAGTTTTAGTTATAATTTTTTTATCAAATTCAAAATGCAATCCCTTTTACGTTTTTTTAACAACAAATTTCAGAGTATCTTTGCACTTCTTTTAGCACGCTTATATTCTTTAAGTTTTCGACGCCCATTGGGGCGTTAATTAATTAGAAGATAGGTGAGTCCGTCTTTTTAGAGTAAAGAATACGTGTTAGAAATAATTATAAGACAAGGAGTTTAGAGTGAAAATTGTAACAACAAATAGTTTCCATAACAAATATGCAGAAGTGATCTGCGATACGATAGCTGATTCTGCAAAGGTTAGAGGTACAGGTATTGCAAAAAGATCTCCTGAGTATATTGTTAAAAAAATAGAAAGTGGAAACGCAGTAATAGCTCTTGAAGGAGACAAATTTGCAGGGTTTTGTTATATAGAAACTTGGAGCAATAAAAAGTATGTTGTCCATTCAGGTTTGATAGTACATCCAGATTTTAGAAATCTTGGTTTGGCTAAAAAAATCAAAAAGAAAGTATTTGATCATTCTAAAAAAATGTATCCAGATGCAAAGATTTTTGGTATTACTACTGGTTTGGCTGTGATGAAAATCAATGCTGAATTGGGTTACAAACCCGTTACCTTTTCTGAGTTAACAGATGATGATGCCTTTTGGAATGGTTGTAAGGCTTGTAGGAATTACGATATTTTGACAAGAAACGATCGTAAAATGTGCTTGTGTACAGGAATGTTACATGACCCAAAAGCGGAAAATTCTGAAAAAGAGGTGAAGAATAAAGTTTGGACGCGCTTAAAGAGAATCAAACAGGCCTTGTTTTTAAAAAATAAATAAAAATGTTTTCATCTTCGGATGTAGAACGAAAAGAATATATCATGGATAAAGTAGTTTTAGCATACAGTGGAGGATTGGATACATCATATTGTGTGAAGTATTTGATCAACGAATTGAATTTAGAGGTGCACGGTATTTTAGTAAATACAGGAGGTTTTAGTGAAGAAGAGTTGGAAGTTGTAGAGAAGAAAGCCTATGATATGGGAGTAACTTCGCATACTAACAAAAATATTTTAGAAGATTATTACGCAAAAGCCATCAAATATATGGTGTATGGTAATGTTTTAAAGAACAATACCTATCCATTATCTGTTAGTGCAGAACGTGTTTTCCAATCTATTGAGGTGGTAAAATACGCGAAAAGTATTGGAGCAAAGTATATTGCACACGGAAGTACTGGAGCAGGAAATGATCAAGTTCGTTTTGATATGATTTTCCAAACAATTGCACCAGAAATTGAAATTTTAACGCCTATCCGTGATTTAAAATTATCTCGTCAAGTTGAAATTGATTATTTGACTAAGCATGGAGTTGATATGAATTGGGAGAAATCTAAATATTCTATCAATAAAGGTATTTGGGGAACTTCAGTAGGAGGTGTAGAAACTTTGAAATCTAAGGAAGCGCTACCAGAATCTGCATATCCAAGTCAATTGAAAAGAAATGATGAGGAGGCTGTGACTTTAACTTTTGAAAAAGGACAACTTGTTGGCTTTAACGGAGTAAAAGATACACCGGTAAACAATATTTTAAAATTAGAGGCAATTGCTTCTGAATTTGCCATTGGGAGAGATACACATGTTGGAGATACGATTGTAGGAATCAAAGGACGTGTAGGTTTTGAAGCAGCAGCAGCTACTGTAATTATCAAAGCGCATCATTTGTTAGAAAAACATACCTTGTCTAAAGCGCAGCAATTGACAAAAGAACCTTTGGCAAATACATACGGAACGTATTTTCATGACGGTCAGTATTTAGAGCCATTGATGCGTAACATAGAGAAATTCTTAGAGGATTCTCAAAAAACGGTAACGGGTGATGTATTTGTAACATTGCGTCCTTACCACTTTATGGTAACCGGAATTGATTCTGAGTTTGATTTGATGTCTTCTGGATTTGCAGATTATGGTGAAGAGAATAATGCTTGGAGCTCTGATGATGCCAAAGGATTTATAAAAATTTACGGTATGCAAAACAAGATTTTCTATCACGTAAATAAAGATTTGTTAGACGCATAAATTAACCATTGGCTTTTAGCGAATAGCTATGAGCTCTATGGGATGTAATAATTGCCAATAGCCAAAGGCTAAAGGCCAAAAGCTAAATAAAAATGATCAAAGCAGGAATTGTAGGAGGAGCTGGTTATACAGCTGGTGAGTTGATTAGATTGATAAACAATCATTCTAAAGTAACATTGGATTTTGTGTACAGTACGTCGAATGCAGGAAATAAATTATATGCCGTGCATGCTGATTTGTTAGGGGATACGGAACAAAGTTTTACGGATACCATCAATGCGGATGTAGATGTGTTATTTTTATGTTTAGGTCATGGTAATTCTACCGCTTTTTTACAAAACAATACCTTTTCTGATGCAACCAGAATTATTGATTTATCAAATGATTTTCGTTTGAATGCAGATGCGAATTTTGAAGGAAAAGATTTTGTTTATGGTTTGCCGGAGGTAAGTAAAGAAGAAATCAAAAAAGCAAATTATATCGCAAATCCTGGTTGTTTTGCGACTTGTATCCAGTTTGGTTTGTTGCCTTTAGCAGCAGCTAAAAAATTAGGAAATGATATCCATATCAACGCAACTACTGGAGCAACTGGAGCGGGAGTTTCACCATCAGCAACGTCGCATTTTCCTTGGAGAGATAATAACTTTTCAGTGTATAAACCATTTACGCACCAACATTTAGGTGAAATAGGGGAAACATTGGAGGCTTTGCAAGGGGCAAAAACGGGTGAATTATTATTTATTCCGAATCGTGGTAATTTTAGCCGTGGAATATTTGCTTCTATCTATACTAAGTTTGAAGGAACCTTAGAAGAAGCGAAAGCATTGTATACTGAGTTCTATAAGGACGCACCTTTTGTGCATATGACGGATGTGCCAGTAAGTATGAAACAAGTTGTGAATACAAACAAATGTGCTATTTCTTTGATCAAACATGGAGATAACTTATTGATTTATTCTGCAATAGATAATCTGTTAAAAGGAGCTTCAGGACAGGCAATTCAAAATATGAACTTGATTTTTGGATACGAAGAAACAGAAGGTTTGAACTTAAAAGGAACTTCTTTCTAGCCATTGGATTATTGGCGGTTAGCCTTTAATGAAATAGTTTAAATAAATTAAAAAGTTTGCTAGAAGCCAGTGGCTAAAAGCAAATAGCCAATAGCTAAAAGCTAAAGGCCAAAAGCTAAATTAAAATGAAATTATTTGATGTATATCCTTTATATAATGTAACACCTGTGAAAGCAGAAGGTTGTTATGTTTGGGATGATAAAAACGAAAAATATTTAGATCTATATGGTGGACATGGAGTGATCTCTATTGGTCATACGAATCCATATTATAAAGAAACAATTGAAAAGCAGTTGAGTAACATTGCTTTTTATTCAAATGCCATTCAAAATCCTTTGCAACAAGAGTTGTCTGATAAATTAGGGGAACTATCTGGTTGCGGAGAGGAGTATGAATTATTTTTGTGCTCTACAGGAGCTGAGGCAAATGAAAATGCTATAAAAGTAGCTTCTTTTTACAATAAAAAATCGAGAGTAATTGCTTTTCAGAATGGTTTTCATGGTAGAACATCTGCTGCAGTTTCGGTGACCGACAATAAAAAAATTATTGCACCAGTAAATGCGCACAACCCAGTAACAATTTTACCATTGAATGATATTGAGGCTGTTACAGCTGAAATTGAAAAAGGAGATGTAACTGCTGTTATTGTTGAGCCTATTCAAGGTGTTGGTGGTTTGGATGAGCCTACCACAGAATTTTTACAAGCAGTAAGAAAAATCACACAAGAAAATAACGTGTGTTTGATTCTTGATGAGGTACAATCGGGTTATGGTAGATCTGGGAAGTTTTTTGCACATCAATTGCATGATGTAAAAGCAGATATTATTCCAATGGCAAAAGGGATGGGGAATGGCTTTCCAATTGGGGGAGTTTTGATCGCAAAACATATTGAATCTTGGTATGGGATGTTAGGAACTACTTTCGGAGGTTCTCATTTGGCATGTGCTGCTGGAATCGCAGTGTTGGATGTGATTAAAAAAGATAAACTTATTGAAAACGTTCAGGAAATCAATGCCTATTTCAAAGAGCAAGTCAAATCACTAAAAGGAGTAAAGCAGGTTAAAGGTCAAGGATTGATGCTTGGACTAGAATTTGATTTTGAGGTTGGAGAACTACGCAAAAAATTAATTTACGACGAAAAGATATTTACCGGAGGAGCAATGAATAAAAATTTATTGAGAATTTTACCTCCTTTAAATGTTACAAAACAAGATATTGATGTTTTTATAACTGCTTTGAAAAAGTTGCTTTAATAAAACAAAATTTAAAAAAGGCCTCATTTACATTTGTAAGTGAGGCCTTTTTTGTTTGGTGAAAATTTAAATTTTATAGATACTAGTGTTTATATACGCAGCTATATAAAAGATGAACTCACAGCAACAAAATTGCAATGAAAAATAGTGTAATTCGTAGGGAACTGAAGTACTAAAATAAAAACCATGACATTTCAAACTTTTCGTTTCAAACAAATACTTTTTTTAATAGGCATTTTTTTAAGCATTTCGATACATGCTCAGGATTTAGAAAAAGAAGCACATAAAAAAATAAAATCTATTGAAAAGCTTATAAAAAAAGCAGAAAAAAAGGGAATTGATGTATTGAAGGAAAAAACGACCATCAGAACCGCTGAGGTTTTTTTGAAATATGCCAATTGGGATGAGAATCATATAGAGGCGAATACGAAAGCTTTTGAACTTGTTAGAAAGTATAAAAAAAATGCTTCGGAGATGGTACAGAATTTAGCCGACTTTGAACGGAAAGATGTTGTTTTAATGTTAGACGAAGCAACGGATAATATCAACTTATTGTTAAAAAAGAAAGCGTTTAGGACACCAAGCCCAAATGTTGATTGGACAGAAGCTTTTGTAGATGGAGATCAGATTACATTTGAGGGAAAACCCGTTTTTTTGTTTGATTATACGTGGAAACCAAAAACAAAAGAATTGACAGAATTTCATGGGAATCAGGATGGATTTTTCTTGACGCCGTCTTATGTTACAAAAGAAGATGGTACTATAAATAAAAGAATTATGACTAGTCTGATTGAAAAAAAAGAAGGGTCTTTAGGTTTTATTTTCTTAAATCATAAAAACACACCCAAATGGGCTGAACAAAAGTATGGTCCAGGTTTTAAAATGAGAACAGATACCTATACCGCATATGATATTGATAATCCCGGAGCCAAAGATGTTCAGGAAAAATTATTAGCCGCGGTGGTTCCAAAAATGGCAGGCAAAAAATTTAGTGAACTTGGGTATATGTTGTGTAATGAACCTCATTTTTTTACCCAAAAAACGGGAGATAAAGTTGCGTGGGCATCTGGTCCTGTTTCAAAATATACAATTGATAAATTCAAAACATGGCTTCAACAGAAACATGTTTCTATTGGCGAATTGAATGCTTTATGGAAAACTGATTTTAAAGATTTTTCTGAAGTGAAAATTGAGATTCCGATGGATACAAGTTTAATAGGTTCAGCGATATGGTACGACTGGTCGCTATTTAATATGAATCGTGTTACGGAGTGGTATTCTTTTTTGAAATCTGAAATTCAAAAACATGATAAAGAGGCAAAAGTTCATTTGAAAATAATGCCAAATTTATGGACAGATAACCAAAGAGTACATGGGATTGATTTAGAAGCTTTGACTGATTTAAGTGGTATTATTGGAAACGATTCAGGTGCGCATAATAATGATATGTGGGGTAAAAAAGAAGCATGGGAAGATCATTACGCTTTTGAATGGAGAGAATTGTGCATGGGATTTGATTTTATGAAATCGGTAAGTCCAAATAAAATAAATTTCAATTCAGAGTTGCATTATTTGTCAACTGTGAAGTCTAGAGATTTGTACCAAGATCCGGCTTATGCAAGAGCTACATTTTGGTTGGCTCATAGTCATGGAATGACGGCAAGTCAGATCTGGTATTGGCCGCGTGAAGCCAATGGAGCAATTTCTAAAAAAGCACAGAATGATAAAGGTTATGCAGGTTCCAACAATCAACAACCTAGAGTAACGAATGAAGTGGCAATGACTATGATTGACTTGAATGCAAATTCTGAAGAAATTATGAAAATGCAACGTCAAAGAAAATCATTGAGAGTTTTTTATTCTAAGACTTCAGCAATTAATAAAACCAATCATATGGATGATGTTTTCGAATTGTACGAATCTTTGCATTTTGAAGGAACTCCAATTGGGTTTGTTACCAAAGATATTTTAAATAACCAAGATGCAAGTTTATGGGATGCAGTATTGGTTAGAGAAACAGAGTTTGTGAACAAAGATGAACTGGAAGCGATTCAAAAGTATCTTAATAAAGGAGGGATTGTTTTGCTAGATGAGCACAGTTTGTTGAAAGATGAATATGGGAATAGTTTGATTGAACTGAATGAAGGAAAAGGAAAGATTTATAAGTTGAATTCTCTTGAGGAATTTAAATCGAAAGCGTTATCTGTTTTAAAAGAAAAGGGTCATGAATCGGAGGTTTCTGTTGTTGAGTCAAATGATTCAAAAACCAAAGGTTGTGTTTGGAAAGTCGTTAAAAATAAAAAAGGAAACCATGTGCTTTCCGTTGTAAATGTTGGGAAGTCAGATGCATCTATACAAATTTCATTAAAAGGAGCTTCATCAATAACTTGTACAGATTTAATAAATGGAGTAGAGGTTAGTTCGTCTCCTGTTTTAAAACCTTATGAAGTTTATTTTGTTGAGGTTGTAAAACGATAAATTTCTATGGTTAAAATATTTATTCGAATTTTAATTCTGAGTTTTCTTATCCAAGCTCACGAGATAGTGGCGCAGGAACTTGATGAGGATGTCCAGGTTGTATTATTAGCGGGTCAGTCTAATATGGCAGGTGGAGGAAATTATGATAAATTAAGTGATTCCATAAAAGAGAGAGTTGATTGTGTTAGTCATAGAGTTAGTCTGAGTTTTAATGGAAAAAAAGCAACTCCATTATCTTATTATAAAAACAAGCCAAGCAAGAAATATAAGTTTAAAAGACGCTTTGGTCCAGAACTTTTAATGGGGGTGTGTTTGGCAGAAAAATATCCTGACAAAACTTTTTTATTGATAAAAAGAAGTCAAGGTGGAACTTCCTTATATGGAGCATGGAATCCGAAATGGTCTGCAGAAAAAGCAAAACAATTGGAGAAAGGGACTTTCAAACAAAATTTAAAACTATATCAATTACATATTAAAGATATAGAACGAAATTTAGAGGAATTACGAACTAAAAAATTAAGTTATCAGGTTGTTGGTTTGACTTGGATGCAAGGAGAAAATGATGCAGCTAAAGAAGTTGCTGCTAAGAGTTATAAAAAAAATCTTCGCAAACTAATTGTAAGTTATAAAAGAGATTTAGGGCTAAGTAAACTTCCTTTTGTTGCTGGACAAACAAACTCGAGATATGGCGATTTTGAAGGAGGTCCAGAAATGGTTAGAGCTGCTATTGAAAAAGTAGCAAACTCTGATTATTATTCGGATTATATTGCTACCAAAAATGATATTCCTTGGGATGATTATCCTAAGCATAGTGATAATGTACATTATAATTCAGAAGGACAAGTTCGATTAGGGACTAAGTTTGCTGAAAAAATTATTGATTTGAATCAAAAAACAAAGAGGTAAGATAAACTTTAATAAAGGATGCTAAATAATAGGAAGCACCGGAAAAATTAACATCAGAAAATTATAGAATGGACTAGAGAAAAATAATAGTAGCAATCGTTTTTATTTTAGGGTTTGCTAAAGAAAAAATACAATCACAAGAAAAAGAAATTCATGTTTTGTTCTTAGCCGGTCAGTCTAATATGGCTGGTCATGGAGATTTTGATCAACTATCACCAAAGATTCAAAAAAGGATAGAGGCTATCAAAGATAGAGTCTTGTTAAGTGTATCTGACAATCCAAAAAATGAAGCAAAACCAATTGCGCCAAGAAAAAGTAAGCCATCAGATAAATATCCATTTACAAAACATTTTGGACCTGAAATGGGAATAGCCTTGGTTTTGGCAGAAAAGAATCCTAATCAGAAATATTTATTTATTAAAAAAGCGGTGGGAGGAACTTCTTTATATGGTGCATGGAATTCAAATTACTCTAAGGAAAAAGCAAGTTTTTCTGAGAGAGGAATGGAGCGCAAACAAATGCAGTTGTATAAAGCCCATCACAAACAAATTCATCAAGAATTACAGAAATTGGAACAAAAGGGAATTCCTTATAAAATAATTGGAATGGCTTGGATGCAAGGAGAAAGTGACACCAATAAACCGGAAACTGCAAATGCCTATCAGGGAAATTTACAATTGCTTATACAAGGGTATCGCAAAGAATTTAATCAGCCAAATCTTCCATTTGTATTTGGGCAAGTCAACCCTTTACCAAGAAAATTTAAAAATGGACCACAGATTGTTCGAAGTGGAATGGAACGTCTTGCCAAAGATGATAATTTTATTCAGATGGTGGAAACTCCTGCAAATTTACCTTGGGGAGATTTTCCAAAACACCCAGATAACTTACATTATACGCATGAAGGTCAAATGCTATTGGGAACATTGATGGGGACTTATTTATTAAAGTAATATCTGCTCTGTTTTTTAGCTTGTTTGTACTTTGATAATTAGACTTTTTTAATAGTAGCTTATCAAGCTTTGATTTTGTATTTTTGGGGCTTATTAAATAAAAGAAGTCCATGAAACATTACATGTCCATTCACGATTTACCAAGTATCAAGGATACGGTAAAAGAAGCAATTGAATTAAAGAAAAACCCGCTACAATTTCAAGATTTAGGTAAAAACAAAACCATTGGTTTGTTGTTCTTTAATAACAGTTTGCGTACGCGTTTGAGTACTCAAAAAGCTGCTTTGAATTTAGGGATGGAGCCTATAGTAATGAATTTTGGTGCTGAAGGTTGGCAGTTGGAATATGAAGATGGTACGGTTATGGATCAAGGTAAATCTGAACATATCAAGGAGGCGGCTGAAGTAATTTCTCAATATTGCGATGTGATTGCCATTCGTGCGTTTGCAGGATTGGAGGATAAAGAAAAAGATGAAGCTGAAGAAGTTTTAGAAAGCTTTAGAAAATATGCTACGGTTCCTGTGTTGAACATGGAATCTTCTGTGGGGCATCCTTTGCAAGCTTTGGCAGATGCTATAACTATTGAGGAGCACAAGCCAGCAAAAAAGAAATTAAAAGTAGTACTTTCTTGGGCACCACATCCAAGAGCTTTACCTCATGCCGTAGGGAATTCTTTTGCCGAGATGACATTGGCTCATGAAGATGATTTTGAAGTGGTGATTACACATCCAAAAGGATACGAATTAAATCCAGAAAAAACGAAAGGCGCTACTATTGAGTACGATCAAAAGAAAGCCTTTGAAGGAGCCGATTTTATTTATACAAAAAACTGGTCGTCTTATAATGATTACGGAAAAGTAGCATGTACAGATGCTTCTTGGATGATTTCTGCTGATAAAATGGCGGTAACGGATAATGCTAAATTTATGCATTGTTTACCCGTTCGTAGAAATGTAGTTGTAGCTGATGAAGTGATTGATTCAGAAAACTCAATTGTGATCAAACAAGCGAATAATAGAACTTATTCTGCTCAGATAGTACTGAAGAAAATATTAGAAAATTTGAAATAGCCATTAGCCGTTGCGTTTTAGTAATTCGCTAAAAACCAATAGCCAAAGGCCAACAGCTAAATAAATGAAAAAATTAACAATAGTAAAAGTAGGTGGTAACGTAATCAACAATCCAGACGCTTTGGAAAGTTTTTTAACGGATTTTGCAGCCTTAGAAGGTAATAAAATTTTAGTTCATGGTGGAGGTAAACGTGCTACACAATTGGCTGCCGATTTAGGAGTTGAAGCAACCATGATCAATGGAAGACGTGTTACCGATACAACTACTTTAGAAATTGTAACCATGGTATATGCTGGTTTGTTGAATAAAAATATCACAGCAACTTTGCAAAAATATGATTGCAATGCCTTAGGTCTTTCTGGAGCTGATGGGAATTCAATTCAAGCGCATAAGCGCATTGTGAAAGATGTAGATTATGGTTTTGCTGGTGATGTTGATGGAATCAATGCCAACAATATTGCGACTTTTATTGAAGGTGGAATGACGCCAGTTTTTTGTGCTATTACGCATGATACCAAAGGTCAGTTGTTAAATACCAATGCAGATACCATTGCATCAACAATTGCTGTTGGAATGTCGGAAAAATATGACGTTTCATTGATCTATACTTTTGAAAAAAATGGAGTGTTGACTTCTGTTGATGATGATAATTCTGTGATTACGGATATTGATAGTCCAAAGTATGCTGAATTGAAAGCAAATGGAATTATAGCAGATGGAATGTTGCCGAAAATGGAAAATTGTTTTGATGCCTTGCAAAAAGGTGTTTCAGAAGTTATCATTGGGAATCCTACAGTTATTTTAAATAAAGAGCAGCTTTTTACAACGCTGACCTTGTGAACAAAATACGGACACTGAGCTTGTCGAAGTGTAAAAATTTAAATCATGCCTCTTCGAGTGATTTCGGAATGTCATGAAAAAAATAGTATTGAGAAATAGAAGTAGTTCTCGATACAAATTAAATCACTGCGTTTTTTAATTCACTCGAACTGACAAAAGTTGGAGCTTATGAAAAAAAATGTATTAAATAATAATATTAAAGGCCACTTCGAGTGATTTCGGAATGACATGAAAAAAATAGTATCGAGTATTAGATTTAGTACTCGATGCAAATTAAATCACTGCGGTTTTTTAATTCATTCGAACTGACAGGAGTTTGAGTTTATGAAAAAAAATGTACTGAAGAATAATACAAAATGCCACTTCGAGAGATTTTCGGAATGTCATGAAAAAAATAGTATTGAGAAATAGAAGTAGTTCTCGATACAAATTAAATCACTGCGTTTTTTAATTCACTCGAACTGACAAAAGTTGGAGTTTATAAAAAGAAATGTACTAAATAATAATACAAAATGTCACTTCGAGTGATTTTGAGGAACGAAAAATAGTATCGAGAAGATGTTAGAAAAATTACAAAACGACGCCCTAGAGCTGTTAAAATCTTTAATAGTTACTCAATCCTTTTCTAAAGAAGAGGATCCAACGGCTAACTTATTAATATCATGGTTAGAAGCTAGAGGGATTGAAGTAAAAAGAGATTTGCATAATGTTTGGGCAGTGAATAAACATTTCGACGAATCGAAACCAACCATTTTATTGAATTCTCATCACGACACAGTAAAGCCAAATGCTGCCTATACTAGAGATCCTTTTGAAGCAAAAATTGAAGATGGGAAATTGTATGGACTTGGTTCAAATGATGCTGGGGGTTGTTTGGTAGGTTTGATAGCTACGTTTGTGTATTTTTATGAGCAAGAAAATTTAAAATATAATTTTGTGCTTGCTGCAACAGCTGAGGAAGAGATTTCAGGTGAAAATGGAATTGCCTATATGCAACCTATTTTACCTAAAATTGATTTTGCAATTGTAGGAGAACCGACGTTGTTAGATTTGGCAATAGCTGAAAAAGGATTGGTGGTTTTTGATGGAAAGGTTACAGGAACTCCTGGACATGCTGCTCATATTCCAAATGACAAAAATCCAGTTTTTATGGCACTCAAAGATTTGAATTGGTTCAATACATTTGAGTATCCTAAAATTTCAGATTCTTTAGGAAAAGTAAAAATGACCGTTTCTCAAATAAATGCTGGAAAACAACATAATGTTGTTCCATCTGGATTAAATTTTGTAGTAGATTGTAGAGTTACGGACGCCTATACAAATCAAGAAATTGCAGAGATTATCCAGGAAAATACAGATTGTGAAGTAACACCAAGATCTTTGAGATTGAATTCATCATTTATAGACCCAAATCATGAATTTGTAAAAGCTGGCTTGAAACTAGGTAAGAAAACATATGGGTCTCCTACACTTTCAGATCAGTGTAGATTAACGTGCCAGTCTGTTAAATTAGGACCTGGTGATTCTTTAAGATCTCACTCTGCAGATGAATTTATTTATGTACAAGAGGTAAAAGACGGGGTTCAGTTTTATATTGATATTTTAAGTGAAATTATTTAAAAATATTAATAAGAAAATCATTGGGTTAATTTTTGATCACTTTTTCTACAAATGTGTTATTATCTGATTTTATTTGAATATAATATACTCCAGGGGAAAGTGAATTTAGTTGTAGGGTGAATCCTTTATCTGTTGTTGCTTTTGAGATAACTAATTGCCCATTGCTATTGTAAAGTTTTATAGAAGAATTAGAAGCAGTTTGTGTCAATCTAATTCTAAGAGCGCTTTGAAATGGGTTTGGGAAAATCTTCGGCTTGTTTTTAGTTAGCATTGCTGTACTTAACTCAGGACTTCCATCAAAACAAGAAATTGTACAATCTGAACCTGCAGAGAAAACTCTATTTTTAAACTATCTGTATTTCCTTCCCAAGCACCAATAGCTGGATTTGCTTCAGTTGTAATTCCTGCAATGATAGAACCACCGGAATTAAAAGTAGATTCAGGTACTAATCTAAAATTGTCATTGCTCACATCAACATAATGATCGTTGGCAATCGAAACAAATTCATTGTTTTCTTCAGAGATATTATATCCATATTCACTGGCTGCCTTTGTAACAAAGTCTTGAAGGTCCGTTTCAGAGACAGTACCAACATTACTAGGTGCTCCTTCAAGTAAAAGATTGTTTTTTAGCACCATAGCATTTACATCTGCATTATCTGTTCTATGCCAAAAACCAATAAGTTGGTTGTAATCCCAAGCTGTATTGTTAAAGTATTCTATTTTTCTATTTAATTTCCTATCCCTCGGTCCGAGGTAAGCAAAGTAGTTCAAGTTTCTTGTTGTCTCTGGAGTTCCATCATTTTGCAGACGAACACTCGTATATTCATCATTATTATCATAAATGAGATTGTGATGAACGGTATAATTGTCGACATCTTCTAAGTAAAAAGAGACCATATATTTTTTATTACTCCAGTCTTGTGGGTCATACGCTGGGATTCCTTTGAGACCATGGATTTTGAAAAGTATATTAAAAGAAAATTTTCCTCATTTCACTTTTAAAAGCCAAATTTTAGAACGTACTGATCCAAAAACGAATAAAAAAAAGATTTACCGCGATGTTATAAGGTATGATGATAAAATAACTGATTATACAATAGTGGCAAAAATAACAATGCCTACAGGAGCTGATATGCGATTTTTTCTGTCTGATCAAGATTGTGGAGCCATCAGTGCTTTAGAGTTTTTTACCCAAAAAGATTCTGTAGCATCCTTTTATTAAAAGCATCACCTTGATGTGAATGAAGATTTTATCGCTCTTTTTAAAGTTTCTGGTTGGTTGCGTAAGTCCTATGAAATGGAATTTGTATTGTTGGATAAGAAATAAAAAAGTCCGTTTCTGCAATTAGAAACGGACTTTTTATGAAAGTTATTCTGAATCAATCATTCCAATGTTTGTCAATAATTTTTTGAATATGAGGATAATTTTCATCAGTCTCATTCAAATCTTGTCTTTGATTTTTTAATTCAATTTTCAGTTCATCAATAATGGACTTGTACTTAGGGTTGTTGTATAAATTATGCAACTCTTCTGGGTCGTTTTTTAAATCGTAAAACTCCCAAGTATGTGGGGTTTCTCTATCAATACCGTAATAGTGTTTAGACCAATAGTGTTTGCTAAACTCAGAGGGGTCTAAATAGTGTTTTCCATAGTAGAAAATAAGTTTATAATCTTTAGATCGAACACCAAAATGAGCGGGTACGTAATGATGAATAATATGCATCCAATACCTGTAGTAAGTCGTTTTTCTCCAGTCTTTTTCTTCTTTACCTTTTAAGGTTTTGATAAAACTTTTTCCTTGCATGTATTCTGGAGCTTTTCCTTTAGCAAGTTCTATCATGGTTGGGGCATAATCCGTATTGTTAATCAATAAATCTGAAACCATTCCTGGTTTGATCATTTTTGGATAGTGCATGATATAGGGCATCCTCATAGATTCTTCATACATCCATCTTTTATCTTGTAAATCATGTTCTCCAAGCATCATTCCTTGGTCGCCAGTATAAATAATTACTGTGTTTTTCCAAAGACCTTCTTTTTTTAGAAATGCAAAAAGTCGTCCAAGATTGTCATCAACTCCTTTTACACAACGTAAATATTTTTTTAAATAAGTTTGATACCCAATATGGGCAGAATTATTTCTTCCGACGAGTGTATCTTCATGAAAAAACTTAGTGTAGTTTCTGTACATATGTCTGTCGGATACTGAAGTTCCAATATACCGATCTAAAGAATTGTTTTCGCCTTTAACACCGGCTGAGCCCCAATTAGGTTGGTAGTACAAACTTGTAGGTTCTGGTATTTCAGTATCTGCTAAAAAGTCTTCATACCTTGGTGCATATTCAAACATATCATGCGGTGCCTTGTAATGATACATTAAGAAAAAAGGTTTTGACTTGTCCCTGTTTTTCAAATAGTCAATTGAAGCATCGGTAATAACATCGGTAGAATGTCCTTTGGATGTAACCTTGTTTTTTTTCCATGCACCTTTTCCTTTTTCGTAAAAAGAAGGATCGAAATATTTTCCTTGACCAGGCAATACTTTGTAGTAATCAAATGCAGAAGGCTCAATATGTAAGTGCCATTTTCCGATAACAGCCGTAGAATATCCTAATTTACTCAGTTCTTTTGGAAGGTATTGTTTTTCAGGATCTAGGGCAATGTCTAAATCTAAAACACCATTGGTTTGCGGATATTGCCCAGTAATAATGGATGCTCTACTTGGCGTACAAATTGAATTGTTACAAAAAGCATTTTCAAATCTAATTCCTTGAGAGGCTAGTTTATCTAAATTGGGGGTTAAATCTAATTTTGAAAGACGACCACCGTATGCTCCAATTGCCTGAGAAGTATGATCATCAGACATGATAAAGATAATGTTTGGTTTTTTCTGTGCAGATAGCGTGCTAAATACGAATAGTGCAATTAAAAAATGAGCTGTTTTTTTCATTGAGTAAATTTAATTTTTAAGCTTGTAAACACGGATATAATCAATCAACGTTGTTCTTTCTTCTTTGGTTCCGGTTGCAACCTTGCTTCCTATTTCAGGAATAGGATTCCAGTCATATGCTTCTATTGAAAATTGAAGAATTAAATTTTGATCAAAAGGTACAGGAGGTGTTAATGTGTAAACATATGCTCCATCTAAATAAAAAAGTAACTCAGTTGGACTTTTCCAATAGAAACCATAAGTGTAAAAACGTTTGTGATTTTTAGTGGCTGGAGCCATTTTCTTTTGGTCTCTCACTTGTTTTACACAAGCCGACCCCCTATGAATGGCATTGGAATGCATGATTTGATCCCAATCATACGCCCATTTATGAGTTTGTTCTGTTAATAAACCAACAGATTCCGTAATATCAATTTCATTTTTATTTTCACAAGTACCTTTATGACACAACCAAAACCCACCTCCCATTTCAGTTTTGTTCATTTTCATTCGGCACTCGTAATAATGACCTACGGATGTTTTTTTATAGGATCTTAAAATTCCCCCGTGGTATTTGTAGGTCGATTTCCCTATGGTAACAGGTTTAGGTAGTTCACCCACCTCTATACTTAAATAACCATCTTTAATGTCAAAACTCTCTTTTTGAAATAAGGCGGGTGCTCTACCAATCCAGTTTAATTCAAAATGGCCTTCAGGTTCTATATTCCATTTTTTTGTGTCAATTTTTTTACCATTGAATTCATCACTCAACGCTTTAACTTTTTTCCAAGTTCCGTTTTCTAGTTTCGGAGGTTGGGCTTGGAAGAAAATTGTAAAAAGAAATATGTTTATTCTAATTAGGTTTTTTAAAATTCTAGCATTCATTGTGTCTAATTTTAGTCGTTTAATAGTTTTCCAAGATATTTTATTTGATCTTATTTACAGAAAACCTTGTCTAGATTTAATATTGATCAGAGAGCGATACTTTTAATAATTAACCTAAAAATTGACATTAGTTATAGTCAAATTATATATCCTATAATTTTTTGATATGGGTACACAAGAGGTTCCAGTTTTTTTTGTTTCAGTTCGACTATTGCTGTATTTTAAATACCCAGGCATATTCTAAATTAACTGCCTTAGGTAGTGTAATGGTGGTTCCTTCTGCTGATTGTTTGAATTCAATTTTCGCATTAGAACCTAACAATTCAATAGATTTTATCTTGATTTTTGAATCGGTTAAATACCTTACATGAATATCTTTGGTTGGAGTTTTTAATACTGCAGCATACAATACATCGTTATTGGTCGTGAAACGAATATCAGCTTGTGTGAATCCTTTGTTTTTACTTTCTGATAAGTGACCTGTTGCTGTTTCTGTAGGACCTTCTCCATAAATATCAAAATACTTAGAACCGTATACAGCTTCTCCGTTTGTTTGCAACCATTTACCAATATCTAGTAAGGTTTTCTTTTGATCGTCTGGAATAATACCGTCTTTTCTTGGTCCAATATTTAATAATAAACAACCATTTTTACTTACAATATCCATTAAATCGGCAATTAAATCATTTGCAGATTTTGGTTTCCAATTGGTTGCATAGTACCAAGAATTTTTACCAATAGAAGTGTCAGTTTGCCAATATTCTTTTTTGATGTCATTCATTTTAGACCTTTCCAAGTCTAACATATGTGTTCCTTTTTTATAAGATTCGTATTTGTAGTTTTTAGTTTGTAACACAACATCTTGTCCTCTTTTTAGTCCAGAATTGTAGTAATAAGCTGCCAGTTTTTTATGATAAGGAGCAAACTCAGGTCTGTCTAAATAAAAATCAAACCACAAAATGTCTGGATCGTATTTGTCAATAATTTCTTTGGTTCTAGGCCACCATGTTTTTGCCAACCAATCTGCACTTACAGAATCTCCCATTTTGTGGGGAGGTGCATATAAGTCAGCGTATTTAGGATCCGAGTTGTCAAAATAAGGTTGTTGGTTGTAAAAGTTATAGTTAAATGCCAAGTGAGAACTAACACCGCAAATCAATCCTTGTTTTTTTATTTCATCGGTTAAATCTTTTAAAACATCTCTTTTAGGTCCCATATCCACAGCATTCCAAGGGGTAATACTAGATTCGTATAAGGCAAAACCATCATGGTGTTCTGCAACAGGGACTACGTATTGGGCACCGGATTTTTTAAATAGATCCACCCAAGATTTTGGATCGAAATT
>NZ_JAQWGB010000070.1 GCF_029238425.1 Flavicella sp. | reverse complement strand
TCTGTTTATAGTGTCGCTTTTACTTATTTGAGTATTTTTAGGTCGACAAAGAAAAAACACAAAATAAGTATAAGCTTATGGCTCGGCTGACAATCCACAGATTGTCTACCTCCCACACTAACCTTATACAAAACCGTTGTAAGTAATTAAATGCTGAATAAATTATTAACAAGACTAAAATTAATCCAAAAGATTGAAATAATCAGAGAGAAGGACAAGACTGAAAAAAATCTTGACAAGATAAAAGAGAAAATCAGTGATGACTATTTTTTTCTTCCTCCTATGTTTGATTCTTTATTCTCGAATGACTCTGAGTATCTTGGTTTCATCGCGAATAATACAATTTCTATAAGGAAGAAAGTTAAAGCTTTTAATGGATTTCAAAACATGACCAAAGTATCAGGAAATTATTCTCTTCTTGACGAAAATACTTATGCAATCAAACTTGCTTTTTCTGGTATGAGTAAATTCGGACTTATAATTCGAATTATTGTTTTTTGTATATTTTTATTAATATCATTTGCTTCAATAGTTGAGGCTATTTTGAGTCCCGAAAAAGGAGTATTTTTAAAAACTATCGGATACATATTCATTTTTTCAATAATTATATATCTAATGTTCATATACAGAATCTCCAGAATTGAATCTATGAATAAAGAAATAGTAAAACTTTTCGACTAAAAAACTACTTACAACACCGTATAAAATTAATGTGGGGTTTTAGTTATAGCCGAAAGTTTTAGTTTATTTACAATGTCGCTTATTCTTATTTGAGTATTTTTAGGTCGACAAAAATAAAAACACAAAATAAGCATAAGCTTAGTGGCTCGGCTGACAATTCACGAATTGTCTACCTCCCACACTAATCTTATACAAAACCGTTGGCAAAAATAAAAAAATTGTAAAATCCTGAAATAGGTTGACTAAAATTTAAACACTTTTAGTTAAACTATGGACACAAAGACAAAACAACCCTGCCGAAAAAAGAACTACAATAAAGTAGGTTTCGAACTCAAAATTTTCATCATTGACCAAATTCATAATGGTAGAATATCTATCAATTATGCTGCTAAGAAATATGATATTTCTAGACCAACTATTCAGTACTGGATTAAAAAATATAGTACTTTAGAGCAAAAGAAATTAGGCATGAGTAAACAGGACGAAATTAAAAGACTTAAAGAAAAAATTGAAGAGTTGGAGTTTGTAAAAGACTTCCAGCAAGATGTAATTGCAGACATGGAACTTATTACGGGAGTCGATATGTCAAAAAAGTCATTGCCCAAAACATTAGCCGAATGGAGAAAAATGGGTAACGAACTACCTGAAGTATTAGCAGAAAGAATTGGTAGTTCTTGGATAGACTGCCTAATGATTCCTGAGATAATTAATACATCAGATAACCTTATTGCATTTGTTGAGCAACACAATGAAATTCTATTATCAAAAGCACAGGAAGAATTTGGAGCGTTAACAACACTTGAAGAAGTCCATCAAGCTTCAGTTCTATTAATTGGTGTAGCATTACATTTATCTAGAGGATTAGGAGCAGATACAAAAGGAATTTCGGAGCATTGGATTGAGACTGCCAAAAGCCATGGTGCTAAGGAGTAATACTTGAATATTTCTTATCCAATATAATGTGACGACTCACTAAAGGTTGGCATACATAATTATATGTATTAATAATATCAGGTTTCATCCTCATTAAATTCAATATTTAGTCTTAATTTCACGGTAGACAGAAAAACGAACTACTTTGGACTAATATTTTCAAAGTCATTTATATGCGGCAATCGCGTAACAAAATTTTAATATTATGAAAATAAATAACATTTTAGAAAGCATTGGTAATACGCCAGTGGTACGATTAGCAAAATTATTTCCGAATGCAGAGGTTTGGATGAAACTTGAAAAAGCGAATCCAGGAGGAAGTATAAAAGACAGAATCGGATTACATATGATTGAAGATGCTGAAAAAAGAAATAGCATCAATAAAGACACTGAAATTATTGAACCTACTTCTGGAAATACAGGTATTGGATTAGCGATGGTTTCTGCTGTGAAAAATTACAAATTGACACTTGTAATGCCAGAATCAATGTCTGTTGAACGACGTGCTTTAATGAAGGCTTACGGAGCTAATCTTGTTCTAACTCCCAAAGAATTAGGTTTAGGTGGTGCGATTGCAAAAGCCAAAGAATTAGTTGAAAACAACAAAAACGCTTGGATGCCTTCACAATTCACAAATCCAGCAAATCCTGAAACCCATCGTCAAACCACCGCTTTAGAAATAGCAGCAGATTTCTCTGATGGTTTAGATTATTTAATTACAGGAGTTGGAACAGGTGGTCACATAACTGGTATGTCAGAAGTTTTAAAGAAAAAATTTCCTGATTTAAAAGTACTAGCTGTAGAACCAAATGATTCTGCAGTAATTTCAGGTGATTCTCCAGGACCACATCCATTACAAGGTATAGGTCCCGGTTTTATACCAGAGGTCTTTAATTTAGATTCGATTGATGGTGCAATCAGAATAACAAAAGAAGAAGCTTTTACTGAGGTTCAAAATATTGCAAAAACTGAAGGTATATTAGTAGGGATTTCTACTGGTGCCTCGTTGGCAGCTGTTAGGAAACAGTTAAAAACGATAAAAACACCAAAAACGATCTTAACAATTAACTATGATACTGGAGAGCGTTATCTTTCTGTGGAAGGTTTATTAACAGAATAAAAAACTTAAATATTTACCGCATTAAAAATCCCTTAAGAAATTCTTGAGGGATTTATTATGCCTTATATTTAAAATATTCCATTTTTACAAAGGTTTAGAGATTGATACTAAAGTCATAATCATTAACTTTATAAAAAAATAGAAAATTTTAGAGAAGCAATCAATACATGACGACGAAAAAAGAGGATAGAAATATTATACAATTACTTTCTCAAGGTGCCGATGAAAGAATTTTTACAAATGAAATAGGACTGACCAAATATGGTATTGAATTAACCAATCTTAAAGTTATTAATAGAGGTTCTTGCACCTGTAGCGTTACTACAAAAGATAGTTTTAATTTGATGAAAGCCATAGCTCGATCAAACAAAACTGAAAAGGATTGGATTACAAAATATAGTACTTTAGAGCAAAAGAAATTAGGCATGAGTAAACAAGACGAGATTAAACGTTTGAAAGAAAAAATTTAAGAGTTGGAGTTTGTAAAAGACTTCCAGCAAGATGTAATTGCAGACATGGAACTTATTACGGGAGTCGATATGTCAAAAAAGTCATTGCCCAAAACATTAGCAGAAGAGATAGAACTAAAAAAGAAAAACCGTTTAAAAGAAAATGGTTAATCGGGTGTTTTGGGATTAGCAAACAAGCCTTTTATAAAAGACTTAAATCTCATCAAATAAAGACAAATAACGAGCTTATATTAATTCAATTAGTCAAACAGTGTCGCAACAGAATTGGACAGCGTTTAGGGGCTAAAAAACTATAT
>NZ_JAQWGB010000065.1 GCF_029238425.1 Flavicella sp. | reverse complement strand
AATCAATTCAAAAATTTACTTGGGATACCGATTCCTAGAAGTAATAGAATTCATGAAATTTTGATTCATTTTTATCAAAATGTATTGGATACGAATATGCAGACTTTTTCTATTGGAGCAGGAGCGATCGCAATTATTTTTATACTGAAGAAAATCAATAAAAATATACCAAGTCCGTTGGTTGTTGTGATTTTGGGAATTCTAATCCTTAAGTTTCTAAGCAATACATTTCATGAGGTTGCAATCATAAAAGAAATTCCATCGGGATTGCCTTCTTTTGCGGTTCCTAATATTAGTTATCAAACGGTGATGGAAATGCTTCCGATTGCCATTACCATAGCAATGATAGGTTTTTTAGAAACCGTATCCATAGGGAAATCCTTGGAGACAAATGAAGATATCATTCAAGTAAAACCGAATCAAGAATTGATAGCAATTGGTTTGGGGAATGTTTTGGGTTCCTTTTTTAAATCCTATCCTGCCACAGCCAGTTTTTCTAGGTCGGCAGTCAATCAAGATGCTGGGGCTAAAACCGGTTTTGCCGCTTTTTTCTCGGTCGGAATTGTGGCTTCGGTTCTTTTGTTTTTAACTCCGATGTTTTATTACTTGCCTAAAGCCGTATTGGCAGCAATCATTATTGTTTCTGTTTTGAAATTGATAGACTACAAAGAAGCAATGCGTTTGTGGAATGTCAATAAAATTGATTTTTGGATGCTGTTGGTTACCTTTATCGGAACCCTGTTTTTTGGGATCAAAGAAGGAATAGGTGTAGGGGTAAGTTTGTCTTTGGTGATGGTGATTTTTAGGACTTCAAAACCGCATGTTGCTGTTTTAGGTAGAATTCCGAATACCAGTTTTTTTAGAAATATAAACAGGTTTGATGATATGGAGATTCATCATGAAGTTTTGATTATCCGTTTTGATTCTCATTTGTATTTTGCAAATACCAACTATTTTAGAGAGCGATTGGATGATTTAGCAACAGAAAAAGGAGAAGCATTGAAGCTGATTATTTTAGATTGTGAATGTATCAATGGTTTGGATAGTACCGGCGCTGCCATGTGGAATGATCGTATAGATTTTTATGCGACACAAGGAATAAAAATTCACTTTACAAATGTAAAAGGGCCTGTTAGGGATGCCATGACAAAAGCAGGGATTATTGAAAAAATAGGAATTGAAAATTGTTTTATGAGTAATCATGGAGCCTTAACTTTCTATGAAACTGGAAATAGAGAAAGTCAGAAAAACCTATCGTCCTATATTCAACAGGCGAATCAGTAGAATTAACAAAAGATTATTTTTTTCGGGATGTAAGGAATCGTAGTTTTGTAAGACTTTACACAAAAACTATAATTATTCTTATGAGAAAATCAATTTTTACCTTGATGCTTTTAGCTATTTCTTTGGTGTTTACCAATGATTTAGAAGCGCAAAAATTTAGTTCAATGGATAAAAGTCCGTTGGATGTAGCAACATTTCCTAGTAGTCATAGGGAATCAGACAAAATAGTGAAAGTTACTTATTCACGTCCGTTTTTAAAAGGAAGATCGGTATCATCTCTTGCTCCTAACGGAAAAGTTTGGAGAACAGGAGCTAATGAAGCTGTTGAGATTAGATTTTACGAAGATGTTGTTTTTGGAGGCAAAGAGGTAGAAGAAGGGATCTATACTTTGTTTACAATTCCAGGAGAAAAGGAATGGACTTTTATTTTAAGCAAAGATCATAATGTTTGGGGGGCTTATAGCTACAAACAAAGCAATGATGTGTTAAGAGTTACTGGAAAGGTTTCTAAGAATAATTCAAAATTGGAAAACTTTTCTATTGCATTTGAAAAAGATATGACTTTATGTTTGGGTTGGGGAACCACACTTGTAAAGTTGCCAATAACTTTAGAAGATTAGAAAAAAATATTTTATGTAAAAGCGACTGTAATCAGTCGCTTTTTTTATGCGCTAAAGTTTCAAGTATAGGATTTTTAACTTTCAGTTAAGAACTGTACTTTTGCAACTTAACTCAAAACAATAAAGGGTTTGAACCCTTTCAGATATAATGGATTACAATTTTAACGAGATAGAGGCCAAATGGCAAAAATATTGGGCTGAAAATCAAACTTTCAAAGCTAGTGAGACAACAGAAAAACCAAAATATTATGTTTTGGATATGTTTCCTTATCCTTCAGGTGCAGGATTACACGTTGGACATCCATTAGGGTACATCGCTTCTGATATTTATGCTCGTTACAAACGTCATCAAGGGTTTAATGTATTGCATCCTCAAGGATATGATTCTTTCGGATTGCCTGCGGAGCAATATGCCATTCAAACAGGACAACATCCTGCAATTACTACAGAAACAAATATAGCGACCTATAGAAAACAATTAGATAAAATTGGTTTTTCATTTGATTGGTCTCGTGAGGTGCGTACTTCTAGTCCAGAATATTA
>NZ_JAQWGB010000050.1 GCF_029238425.1 Flavicella sp. | reverse complement strand
GGCCGGACTACTACCATTATCAATATTTGACCATCCCGAAGGTAAAGTGCCTCCAGAAAAATCTTCATCTAAAAGAATTGTTTGTGCATATTGCTGGTTTATAAAAACCAAACACAAAATGGATAATATGTACGTAAATTTCTTCATCACAACTACTTAGCTAATACAAAAGTAGTAATCACGACACAGAACTTACAAAATAGAGCTCATCACTAAACAATAGTTAACACATTAATGCACAATATGTTAACTATTATTAAAACCTTAACATTTATTAATAAAAAAACCTCTTATGAATGACATAAGAGGCTTGTTATCGGCTAATTATATTTTTTTAATAAGCTCGCTTATTTTTTCCTTCATAGAAATTGATAAAAGCCTCATTTACGACTCTTTTACCTCCATTTGTAGGATAGTCTCCACTGAAGTACCAATCTCCTGTGTGATCAGGACAAGCTTCATGTAAACCTTCTAGTGTTTGGAAAATCACTTCTACATCTGCTTTTACTGCAGATGTTTTTAGCATCTCAGCAATCTTATCAGAAATTTGAACTGCTGTAAATGGAGCATATATTTCTTTTACAAAATTCTCAATTCCAGCATCTTCTTTCACTCTTTGCTTCATACATTTCTTGTACACATCTGTGACAATATGATATTGGTCTGTATCTTTCAACAACTCCAGCGCAGCTCTAAACGCGATAAAATCACCAATTTTAGCCATATCAATTCCGTAACAATCTGGATATCTAATTTGTGGAGCAGAAGAAACAATTACAATTTTCTTAGGACTCAACCTATCTAAAATCTTAATAATACTCTTTTTCAAAGTTGTCCCTCTTACAATACTATCATCAATGATAACAAGATTGTCGTTCTTCTTTACAACTCCGTAAGTGATATCATAAACATGCTCTACCAAGTCATCACGACTATTATCATCAGCAATAAAGGTTCTCAATTTCACATCCTTCACAGCAATCTTCTCAACACGAGGTCTTTCCGATAAAATTTCGTTTAATTTCTCTTTTGAAATTTCTCTTTTCCCTTTTAAAATTTTAGATAACTTCTGTTGATTTAAAAAATCTTCAGCCGCTTCTCTCATTCCATAGAACGATGTTTCAGCGGTATTTGGAATATAAGAAAAAACAGTATCTGAAATATTATTATCAATCTTTTTCAAAATTTCAGGAAATACGATTTTTCCTAAATTTTTACGCTCGGTATAAATATCAGCATCACTTCCTCGAGAGAAATAAATACGTTCAAAAGAACATGATTTTTTTGGTAGCTGATCCAAAATTGGAGCTACTGTAATTTTACCAGATTTCTTAGCTATAATAGCATGTCCTCTATCCAATTCCTTTACAGATTCTAAAGGAACATTAAATACGGTTTGAATCACTGGACGCTCAGAAGCTACAACCAAAACCTCATCATCTTGGTAATAAAAGGCAGGTCTAATTCCCGCAGGATCTCTCATTACAAAAGCATCACCATGACCTAACAAACCGGCCATTGCATAACCACCATCAAAACTTTTGGTTGCTCTTTTTAAAATTCTTTGAATATCAATTCGTTCTGCAATTAACGGAGAAGCATCTTTTTTGCTCACGCCACCTTTCATATCTTGGTACAAACTCTCCACTTCATTATCTAAAAAGTGTCCAATTTTTTCCATAACCGTAACCGTATCGGTATTCTCTTTTGGATGTTGTCCAAGCTCAATCAATTCCTCTAACAACTGAGAAGAATTAGTCATATTAAAGTTACCTGCAACAATTAAGTTTTTATGTCTCCAGTTACTTTGACGTAAAAATGGATGCACATTTTCAATACTATTTCCTCCAGATGTACCATAACGTACATGTCCTAAAAATAAATTCCCGATGTAAGGTAAATTTTCTTCTTGCCAAGCAACATCATCGACTTTATCAGGGTTTTCAACCAAACCTTGATTCAAACGATCATTAATTTGACCGAAAATATCTTGAATAGGTTGAGATTGATTCGATCTTACCCTACTTATATAACGAGCACCAGGACTCGCATTAAATTTTAAACTTGCAAAACCAGCACCATCCTGTCCACGGTTGTGTTGCTTTTCCATCAACAAGTACATCTTGTTAATTCCGTAAAATGCAGATCCATATTTTTCTTTGTAAAACTCAAGTGGTTTTAACAAACGAACCATTGCGATTCCACATTCATGTTTAATAGCATCACTCATAATAAAATTCTCTTTTGGAGTTATTGACTAACTTCCGTTTGTACTAATTATTTATTTTTTTGAAGGAATTTCCATTTCATACTTTGTCAAATTTCTAAAACTTAACAAACGTTCGTTAATTTCTGTTTCTGTGACATTTTGCATACGCTCTGTACCAAATTTCTCAACACAAAAAGAAGCCAAATTAGAACCATGAATCAATGCATTTTTCATGTTTGCAAAAGATACATCATCCGTTTTTGCTAAGTATCCAGAAAAACCACCCGCAAAAGTATCTCCTGCTCCTGTTGGATCGTACACTTCCTCTAATGGTAAAGCCGGAGCAAAGAAAACCTGATCTTTATGAAACAATAAAGCTCCATGTTCTCCTTTTTTAATCACGACATATTTAGGACCCATTGCTTGGATTTTTTCAGCTGCTACTAACAAAGAATATTCTCCACTTAACTGACGTGCTTCTTCATCATTGATAGTAATCACATCCACCTTTTTAATAACTGCTTTCAATTCTGGCATTGCGATATCCATCCAAAAGTTCATCGTATCTAAAACAACTAATTTTGGTTTCTCTGCCATTTGCTCTAAAACTGCATTTTGAACAAGAGGATGCAAGTTTCCTAACATTACAATTCCAGCATCTTTGAAATTTTCTGGCACCACAGGATTAAAGTTTTCTAACACATTTAGCTCTGTCGCCAAAGTGTCTCTTGTATTCATATCATTATGATACTTTCCTGACCAAAAAAAAGTTTTTCCTTCCTTCACGATTTCAATACCTGTAGTATCTACTTTCTTGTCGTTCAACATATCTAAGTACTCTTGAGGAAAATCTCCTCCAACTACAGATACGATTCCTGAGTTTACATTAAAATTTGCAGCAGACAATCCGATGTATGTTGCAGCTCCTCCTAAAATTTTATCAGTTTTACCAAAAGGCGTTTGAATTGCATCAAATGCAACCGTACCAACAATCAATAATTTACTCATTTACTTAATTTTTAGTCTTTTAAAAAGTTAGAATCTTTTCTATAAAATTCTTTAAACCTCAGCGTGATTCAATAACTTTGCAAAAATAAGTTTAAAATATGACTATCAAAGAAATACAAGAAGAAATTATTGATGAGTTTTCTATGTTTGAGGATTGGATGGAGCGTTATGAACACATAATTGATCTTGGAAAATCATTACCTATTATAGATGAAGCATTTAAAGTAGATGAGAATTTAATTAAAGGTTGTCAGTCTAAAGTTTGGTTGCATTCTGAATTGAAAAATGACACTTTATTTTTTACTGCAGAGAGTGATGCTATCCTTACTGCGGGTATTGTTGGACTTCTTTTACGTGTTTTTAACGATCAAAAACCTGAAGATATCATCCATGCCGACATGTCTTTTATTGATCAAATAGAATTAAAAGAACATTTATCTCCAACAAGAGCGAATGGTTTGGTTTCAATGATCAAACAAATTAAATTGTATGCCTTGGCATTTCAAAGCAAATCAAACTCGTAAGGTTTAGTAACAAATACGAACAAAGCACTGAGAACTATAATTAGTATCTTTGTCAACAGAAAATAAAACACAATTAAGATGGAAGAATCTCAAATTACAGATATAGGAGAAAAAATTGTTCAGGTATTGAAAACAATTTTTGATCCAGAAATCCCAGTAGACATATACGAATTAGGTTTGATTTATGACGTAATGGTAAACGATCATAAAGAAGCTAAGATTTTAATGACTTTAACATCACCAAACTGTCCCGTTGCTGAAACACTTCCTAAAGAAGTAGAAAACAAAGTAGAGCAATTAGAAGAAATTGACAGTGCTGAAGTAGAAATTACTTTCGACCCTACTTGGACGCAAGATATGATGAGTGAGGAAGCTAAATTAGAACTAGGTTTTTTATAAGCCAATACTAACAATGGGAGAAATTGTAAATAAAGTTGCCAATAGTAAATTAGTTACTATTGATCTAGAAGATTATTATCCTGCTGGAGAACGCGTGTTGTTTGATATAAAACAATGGCTTTTTCAAGAGCTTATCTTGAAAGAAAAGGACTTTAGAGAGTCTATTGAGGCTTTTGACTGGAGTACACTACAAAATTCCTATATTGCCTTGACTTGCTCTGTGGATGCAATTATTCCCTCATGGGCCTATTTGTTAATCACGACCAAAGCAGTACCTTTTGCAAAAAAAATAGTTGTGGGTAACCTGACTCTTTTAGAAACGACTATCTACCAAGAAATTATCCAAAATTTTGACATTAGCGGTATTGAAAACAGACCCGTTATCATAAAAGGCTGTGCCAATAAACCGATACCCGCAAGTGCATATACGCAATTGATTGAAAAAATACTACCAATTGCAAATTCTGTGATGTATGGGGAAGCCTGTTCCACTGTTCCATTATACAAAAAACCTAAATAACAGTATCTTTGAAACTTTTAAAAACCTAATTATGAAAAAAGTATTACTCTTTGCTGCTTTCCTAACAAGCACAATTTTATTTGCTCAAGAAAAAGAATCTGAAAAAGAAAGCAATTGGAAAACTACTGGAAAAATCAGTTTTTTAATGAACCAATCTTCATTTTCTAACTGGCAACCGGGAGGGGACAACGCCTTTTCTGGAAATGTTAGTTTAAACTACGATTTCAACTATTCTAAAAACGGATGGGTATTTGACAACAAATTAATTGCTAGTTTGGGTGTGAATGCCATTGAAGGAGAAGACACTAAAAAGACAGATGACAGACTAGAATTGAACTCAATTTTAGGTAAGCAAATTTCTAAATATTGGAATGTTTCATTTTTTAACAACTTCAAAACTCAATTTGTTGATGGAAATGATTACACCGATGACTTTTTAGGAGAAAACAAAAACTTCCCAACCTCAGGGTTTATGAAACCTGGTTATTTAAGTTTTGGTCCCGGTTTTTTCTGGAAAAAAAGTGATAATCTTTCTTTAAATATCGCACCTATTACTTCTAAATTCACATTTTTAACGGGTGAAGTTTTTACATTTAACGAAGATACCGGAGTCTTTGATTCAAGTGATGATGTTGAAACTTTTGGTGTAAAACCAGGAGAAAGTATGCGTTACGAATTTGGTTTGAACATGCGTGGTTACTATAGAGTAGACCTGATGAAAAACATCAACATGGAAAACATATTGACAGTATTCTCTGACTATATTGACAAGCCTCAAAACGTAGATTTTGATTATACGATGAATTTAGTAATGAAAATCAACGATGTTTTCTCTACTAACTTAACAGTTCAAACGGTATATGATGATAATGCTTATAGTGCATTACAAGTAAGACAAACTTTTGGAGTTGGAATTAGTTATAATTTCTAAGACAATATTATTTATCAAAATAAAAAATAGCCTTCTAAATTTAGAAGGCTATTTTTTTTTAATAGGAGACTTTGTTTTCCACAAAAAACAAAAAAACCATCATAAAAAGAGTAGTTTTGCTCGCAAAATTTCTCAAACTATATTCAATGAAAAAGAACTTCAAAATAATTTTCTTCTTATTTATATCCTTTATTGGACTAATTAACGCACAACATAAAACTCTGGTATTAGACATACCTTATGAATCCTCAAAACTTGAAGAAAAACATTCAACCTCCATAACAAATAGTGAAACGCATCAAACTTTATTATTTATTGAAGATTACAAAAAGTTTCACACCTATCTACTTGACACTAATTTAAACATCCAGGACTCATTAATGATTCCTGAAATCTCCAAAAAGTTCAAAGTTTTAAAGGGATACACTATTGACAATAATGTATACCGTGTTCTTTTATCGAACGAAAAATCCACTAAATTTTTATCTGTCACCATCGATTATGATAATAAAAAATGGAATGCCAAACCTCTTGAATTAAAGTTAAAAAACGAATCCATAATTCAAAGTATCAGCCACAACAATCTGTTATATTTAATAACTGTTACTAAAAGAACCTCTAATGTTAATTTCTATAAATTTGAAAAAGATTTAAGCTACA
>NZ_JAQWGB010000046.1 GCF_029238425.1 Flavicella sp. | reverse complement strand
ATGTTGATACCCGTTTTTAGAACCCAATGGCTTTAAATTTTTAGCTATTGTATAGTCAAAATTTGTACTTAAAACTTGTCCAAAATAATAGATAGGTAAATCGTATCTATTGGCTTTCTCAGATTTTATTTTCATAATATCTAATACGTATGGCTTTTCAAAATCAGGGTCGTTGATTATGGCCATAGTTCTGAGCATATCTGTTCCAGTGTAGGTGTTTGTAACTTTTGAACTTACTACTTTAGTGTCTGAGTTTTCAGCAGAGAAATAGGACAAGTTTGGATGATTCTGGCTTCCGATTTCATATTTTCCATTGTAATGGGATGTTTCGTTTTGTGTAACCGTGTTATGGGCAATCGTTTGTTTTGCCCAAGTTTTATTTTCTTTTAAATAATTACCACCTCCTTTTTGTTCAATGTTTACAAAACGTGCCAATCCATAATCTTGAATTACTTCTTCTCCGTTTTCATATAGGGAATAGGATAATTTATCATAATGACCGTGACTTGATCCTTGTGAAGCATATTTAAAAACAAGTTCTATTTCTTGATTTCTTAAAATAGCAACACCTCCTTGTTTCCCTTCGGGGCCATCAGATAAGTTGATTGAGTTTTTTTCAAAAGGAGTTGCTTTTCCGTTTTGGATACCCAAAGCTACGGCCAAACCTGAATCATCTAATAAAACTTTATTCTGTTTTTTTGCGATACTTAAAAGACCTGGGTCCATGTTTCCATACTTGTAAGAAATATCAACTGCAGTTACAAGTGCATCCGTGTAATAAGACATTCCTTTCTGACCATCGTTTAGTGGGAAAAAGTCACCATTTGCATCCGATAAATTTAACAAGGCGTTGATAGACTTGAGAAGTACACCTTCTTTGTATTCAAATATTTTTAATTCAGGTTTTGCATTTTGTAAACCTGTTGCAAAGATTAAAAATGGATACATGGCATAACGTTGGTAATACGGTCCTTCATTGTAGTATCCATCTGGAGAAAAAGGCTCTTCGATATTGGCTAAAAATCCGGCTTTTCCATCTTTGTTGATAAAACCACCATCATCATCCTTGGCAGTTTTATCCATTTCTTTTCCTTTGATACCATATAAAGCGCGTTGAATAAGTACTTCGTCATCCATTACCAAGCCAATCATTCCGACGGCAGCATTTCCCCATGTGCTATGGTTGTGAACTCTTTGGTAGAATTGTGGACTGTCTACAGATATATGATCTGCAAAAGGTTTGAATAAATTTGTTTCTAGTTTGTTACGTTCTTCCTCAGTTAAATAATCATAAATACAGTCGTATGCTTGACTCACATATACCAACCAATTCGCATCATTTAACGCCTGCCAAAATAATTTCCCTCTAGCGTAAGATCTTGTTTTTGGATGTAAAGGCAATGTTTTATACATCTTCTCGTATTGCATCAACATACCCTTTACATATTTTGCATATTTCTCATCCTCTAGTATTTGATACAATAAACCTGCTTTTTGCAAGACAAACCAATTTTGTTTATGTCTAGAGTGTGTGTAGCCGCCTGAATAATCTTTTGGAATAGGGATTTCTATTCCTGCTAAAATTTCGGCATCAACTTCTTCTTTGACTTTCTGTAGTGAATTGTCAAAAATTGGAATATTTCCCAATTGATCACGGATAT
>NZ_JAQWGB010000009.1 GCF_029238425.1 Flavicella sp. | reverse complement strand
CCTGTAGGCCCAGCAATTCTAATTGCAGGAGAAAAAGTAGGAATGTTAATTTCAACTTCTCCTGTTACGCGATCATAAGAAACGTCATGAGAAGCAAATAATGTAGATCCTAGTTTTGCATTCTTATTGAAGTCAAAATTTTGTATCAAACCAAAATCTCCATCTTGGATAGTTCTTTCTCCTCTTGCATTGGCCGTATCTGTTTTTACGATTTTCAATAGATCCGTTGTCAATCTACTTACAACACGTTTGTCTTTTGCGTTTTGTAAAAGAACACGAATTGCATTTCTAACAACCTTTCCACCTTTACCCGCTCTTCCAAATTCTGAGCCGTTTTCACGAGTTCGTTGGAACGCTGGGTCATTTGCTATTCTAGAAGCCTCAATACCTCCTTTAGCACGAGCTAAGTGTCCGTCTGCACTTTTGTAAAAAGAAATATCTCCGATAGTTCCTTTTAATTTGATAATACCTGTTTGTTTAGCCATGATAAAATATTTTTAAGTTTCAACAAAACACCGTATTTTTAAGTAAGAAATCAAAAAGCAAAAGACATTCAATCCGATAGACGTTATTTATACCGATAAAGAATAGTTACTCCATAGCAAAGGCATGGATAAAGTATGAAAACATGAAAATAGTTAGAGCTTGTATTTACCCAAAAGACATCCAATGCATCACCGGCAGAAGTGAACGCTATGGAAGAAAACTATTGAATAAAATTAAAGTGTACTTCGGGAAGGAATCTCATCAGTTTATTACTTCAGAAGAGTTCTCAGAATTCAGCGGTATCAAACTAAAGATTATAGAAGACTACCTTCAGAAAGTTTCATAAAACTCCATATTAATTAAGCTTCTTTTTTATATGTTTTCACATATATTTTATCCATTTAAGTATATTTTTATATCTATTTACATATAATTAACTATATTTGTATAGTATTATATTTAAAAACATATAATTATGCTTTCAGATTTTGTAAAAGAAAAAAGAAAAGAGTCGGGATTGACACAAGAAGAATTTGCAGATAGGGTAGGAGTTGCTTTAACGGTAATTCGTAAAATAGAACAGGGTAAAACAAATTTAAACATGGATAAAGTTAATTTGGTTTTAGGGATGTTCGGACATGAGTTGGCTCCTCTTAAAAAAGTTAATCTATGAGACAAGCTCAGATATTATACGGTGATATAAATGCAGGAATTTTAACGGAAACAGATCATGGAGAATATACTTTTGAATACAATCAAAATTATATTGAAAACTATCCAAAGCAGTTTATTTCTTTTTCGTTTCCTGTTACAGCTACTATTTATAAGGAAAAGCGATTGTTTCCTTTTTTTGAAGGCTTAATTCCAGAAGGTTGGTTGCTGGATATTGCAACGAAAAATTGGAAAATTAATTCAAATGATAGGATGGGACTTTTATTAGCTTGTTGTAATAACTGCATTGGAGCGGTTAGTGTACATCCATTAAAACAAGATAGAGATGAATAAGTGTTTGTATTGTTATAAAAAATTGAGCGTAGACGAAATTGATTTTCATAGGGCTTGTAGTGTTCAGTTTTTCGGAACAGAACTTCCTCCAGAGTTAAATTATTCTTTGAATGACATGAAACGTTTGGCTGAAGATACAATACAAAGAAGTATTTCGGTTCCAGGAGTACAACCAAAATTATCAATGGATTTTAGTCATGGCTCATCGCGTTTGACAGTTGTTGGGGCTTTAGGAGGAAATTATATATTTAAACCGCCTAATAAAGACTATTCGGAAATGCCAGAGAATGAACATGTAACCATGCGTATTGCTGAAGCTTTTGGAATTCAAGTGGTGCCCTCTAGTTTGATTCGATTAAAATCAGGAGAACTATCATACATCACCAAAAGGATTGATAGAACAAAGGATGGTAATAAAATACATATGTTAGATTTATTTCAAATCACAGAAGCTTTTGATAAGTATAGAAGTTCTGTGGAGCGAATAGGCAAAGCATTACATAGCCATGCAGCGAATACACAATTGGATAAGTTATTCTTTTTTGAATTGGTTATCTTCTGTTATTTAACAGGGAATAACGATATGCATTTAAAGAATTTTTCTATGATTGAAAATCAAGGAGTTTGGAAGTTAGCACCGGCTTATGATTTATTAAATGTATCCATAGTAAATCCAGAAGATAAAGAAGAAATGGCGTTAACACTAAAAGGTAAAAAGAGTGGTTTTCGAAAAAAACATTTTATAGAGTTAGGTGAGTCATTACTGCTAACGGAAAAACAGATATTAGGTGTCTTTAAACGATTTAACAAAAAGCAAGCATCAGCTAAGAATTGGTTAGAAAATTCTTTTTTAAGTGAAGAATTAATAGAAGCTTATAATAGTATTTTAGATAAAAGATTTTCTTCTGTAAAACACTAATAAAATTATGTTTTGGAAAACAATGGTATCAATTTATTATTCCAAAAATTTTCATAATTAACGAACGTCAAAACTTACTATTTGAACAAAAAAGAAGTGCTTTTACTAATATGTTTTGGTCTGTTTTGTTCTCTTTTAATACATGAAAAGCCAAGCAGTTGATAAACTGTGCAAGGCGTATTTTCAAAATGGAGTGTGTTAAGGATATGTAATCCTTCTTTTGAGAAAGCTTGCTTGAGTTCTTTTTGAAAACAGAAAAGCCAAGCAGTTGATAAACTGTGCTAGGTATATTTTCAAAATGGAGTGTGTCAAGGATATGTAATCCTTCGTTTGTGTAAGCTCGCTTGATTTCTGTTTTATAAGAATTGTATTTCTGAATGTTTGATTAAAACATTCTAGTGAGTATACCATTGTTAATCGTTTGGTGTGAGACAAACTCTATTTTTTTCTGTGTCACTTATATAATTCCCTCACGGATACATTTGGTGACAAGCTCAGTAATATTTTTACAATGAGATTTTTTTAAAATATTTTTTTTGTGGGTATTGATAGTATGAGGAGATAAATTAAAATGTTCAGCCAGATTATTAAAATCATAACCTTCTGATATTTTTCTAATGATTTCTTTTTCTCTATTCGTGAATAATTTCACAAATCGATCTCGCATAAGCGTATATTCTTCGTCTGTTTCTGTTGAGAAGTAGGAAGGACTTGTTTGACTAATAAAAGAGACTTTATGATCAATAGGGATGTTTAAATGCGTAACATCGGTATGAATACCAATTACCTGTTGTATTTTGCCATCTTCTGATACCGTCAATGTTTTAACTTGGTGAAGGATGGTTCTATAATCTCCTTCAGCATTTTTTAATCGCATTAAGTATACAACCTTGTATTTGAGCATTTCCTCTTTGGTTATTTTGTTCAGGAAAAAGTTCAATACTTTTTGTTCCTTTTGATGCATTCGAGTCAGATCGTCGGAATGCATCAGGTCTAGTATTTTTTCAACAGAGAAATCAAGAGGGTTGATACCGAGTACATCATCTACAGATGGGTGTACATATTCCATTTTTATATTTTCAAAATTTAAAATGTAATAATAGTAAGTACCGATGGTAAATAGAGATGCAATTTGATCAACAAGTTCGAGATAAAGTTTTTGTTTTGTAGGTTTAAGAACTTTGTTATCGGTTTCCCAAACTTTTTTGATTTTAGCGATACTCGTTTCTTTCATGTGGGGCTAGTTATATTTATGAAAAATGAATATAGCCAATTATAGTTAAATATACCCCATATAGGGTATATTATGTGTTGTTTATTTGAATTATATTTGTGTATGACTTTTTAATGCTGTTCGTATAAAAAATAGAATTTCAAATTCAGTACGTGTTTTTTAACCAAACGATAGAGGTGAAAATAAATTATCTTTCTGATGTACTTGGCTAAAGAAAAGGATTGAAAAATCATGAAAAAGAGGACTAGGGGTAGTTTAGCTTTGAAAACCGGATGTGGTAATAAACATCCGGTTTTTCTATATGATAGAAGTTTTTCGAAGTGTGACTAATCTTTGGGATTAATATGAGTTGTGAGGTGGAAAACGAATAAACGTCCCCGTCCTTCCTTAAAAATTAGTTTTAGTAAATAGCTATCTTATGTTTTATAACGCCTTCAGAGGTGTTTATTTGAATAATATAAATATTTTGAGCTAAATCATTTACGTCAATATAGGATGGAGTAAGGTCAAAATCAAAAGATTTTTGAACAATTCCAGAAACAGAAATTAGTTTGATTTCTTTTATGTCGATATTTTCTGGATTGATAAACTTGATTTTCTTCTCGCTATCTGAATAGTTGACAGAAAAATTAATATCAAGTGGAATGTCTGTATTTAGTGATTCCTCTTCCGATTGTTCCTTAAAGACGATTGAGAATCTGTCGGTGTAGCCCCCTGGTTCTAACATCAATTCAACAGAGTTCTTCGAAATTTCATACGAAACTTTGTCAATTTTATCATACAGATATACAGCTCTTTCTAAATTTCTCTGATCATCTACTAAAATCCTTACGGGTTCTTTTTCATCAATAGAAATTGAAAAAGGAAGTTCTAATGCATCATGAATAAATTCTACTCCTGCGATAGAAAATTTTGTTCCGTTCTCTTCAAATTGCCAAAATGCATCTGTAGGTTGCACGTCATAGGCATAACTGTCATATCCATAATCCAATTCAAAACTATGTCTATCATCAAAAGTAGCACCTATTTGGCGATGAATATTCACACCAGATTCATTGTTGTATTCGAATCCAATTTTTAAATAGGTTCCAATCTCAGTCTCGCTAAAATTAGTTTGTTGATTTTGATTCTTTGATTTTTTACCTTTCCCTTTATGGAATACTGAATCTCCTCCGTTGATAGATTGGAATTTTCTTTGAGAATTTTCAAAGGTTATGTCTCCTGCTATCATAGCACCAACATAAAACGCCTGTCCAACCGCAATGTATTGACCTGGTGCATTATAATCGTTTAAGTCGCCCAAACCATCAACTCCCGAAGTAGGGGTTTTAGCTGCTACAGAACTACCTAGATTTCTCGTAGAATATCCTCCTTTGTATCCAGCTATATTGTGACCCTCTGTGGATCCTTCAGCACTTTTGACTTCTCCGGTATGTTCCCAGAAATATAAAGTACCACCATTGATAATATCAGCATTATCTGTAATGAATTGAACGGCATCTAAAGCAGAAGGATAGGGGTTGCCGACCAAACTATTTGTGTCTTCATCAACACTGATTTTAATAGTTCCGTCATTCGGCTTTCCAACAAATGTGAAGTTTTGTGGACTTCTTCCTGTACTTTTCATTGTAAAACCTTCACCACGATTGATGATACCTGTATCTTTTTTCTGTTTCCATTCAGCGGAAGAACTTCCATTGATATAGGTCCAAATCCAGTAATTAGCTATGGTAATTGGATCCGTTGTTGCACCATCATAACTTTCTGTATAATCAACAAAGTTGATGTCTTTTGGAGTTGAAATGGCTGAAGTTGGGGTTGTTCCGTCTTTCATAACACTTCCTACTCTAAAGGTCGATTTTTGAATCTCTACAACGGGAGAAGACCAATAATGATATCTATATACATTATCTACCGTTGCTTGTTGATCTCTGTATACTTTTCCATTACCTTCTACATTTGTTTCCAGTAAATGCGTTTGTACAAGTTGAGCGTCACCAATCATCCTGATATCTCCATCTAAAATAAAATCTTCATCAAATTCTAAGTATTTATCCTCAGCAATTGTAAGCTCAGATCCATCTTTTATCCAAACACATTCCACGATAGCGTCTTGTGCTAAAAGAGCATGGTTGTTCGATGATTCAGAATCAATTACCATCACCTTGTCTTTGTCTGCAAGATTGATGCTTGCTGAGCCATCTCCTGTACTTCCTCCAGACCATAAATTTGAGTCTCCATTCCAAAATATACCATTAACTTCAGCATAGCTAAAGTATTTAGTACCATTGAAATTATAATCGGCAACATATTGCAAAGAGCCATTCAAAGTTTTTTCAGTCAGTGGTGCATAATGTACGTTTATGAGGAAATCCTCATCATCCGCAACTTTAAGTACTTTTTGAGTGTACCCTGTATTTAAAAGGTTATCAACGGTTGATTTGTCAATCGCAACTTCAACTGTACCGATAGTACCATTCTCAACAATCTTCCAAGTTCGATTCAAATGTTTTTCGGGTGCACATACCAAAATCTCAGTTGTTGTTGTAACCAAACTTCCATTGTTGTTACCCCAAGCTAAAAAGTCTTTGTTGGCATTAAAATCATTGTTGTTTAAAGCGTTCGTATCGAATATGGCAGATAAACCAATAGTAATTAGAGCATCGTCATTAACGGATTTAGATTGTTTTTGATTCAATACCATACCATCGTCTCTACCAATAGCAGCGATGTCATTATGGAAATCACTGTTATTCGTAAAGTTCCATATTTTGGTTGTAAGATCGGAAAGCACATAATCACCTTCAATAATACTTCCGCTATTATTGGTGGAATTCAGAGTAAATCCATATTTGATTGCCAAGTAAGATTCTACTTGTTGTTTTTTACTTAAGCTATGTTGCTCACTAAACAACATTACCTCGGCAACACTACCGTTTATGGTTCTTGATGTAAGTCCACGATCACTACCAATCCAATAATCATAGGCATTGTTAGAGAAGTTGCTTACAAAGATATTTGATATCAGCTCGTAATTTGCAGGTCTTAAATGGGCTGTTAATGTAACACTCAATCCGTTAGTGTATTGATCACCTCCTGTAGCACCAGTTGCCGTATAGTTGTTAATTCCATCGTCATAAACATAAGTACCATTACTTCCATGTCCTAAAGCAGTACCGGTATTTGTGAATGGGGTTGTCCAAGGTTCAGAAGAGACATCGTTGTATACAAGATATATAGTTCTAGGATTTAGATTTCCATTATATGTTAAAACATCATTGTTGTTTGCATTGAATGTAACAACAGGATTGAAATTTAGATTGTTCGCTGTTAAAGTATTGTTGGGTCTTGTAGATCCAGAACCAGTAAAATCGGCATTTGATTCCGTTTGATCTTCCCAGGTGTCTACATTGTCGCCAGTTGACGAAACTCCAATATCAGCTCTAAGCCAGAGTGTGTTTCCTTCAACGCTAGGTGTTACAGCATCCTCAATTGAATCTCTGTAATCTACATCTTGAGTAGCAACATCTGAGTCTGTATCAGGAAGGTTTGTCGAAGGTGAATTCAATTCATCGTTAACATCAAATCCATCATTTACATCAGCACCTTCAAAATTATCATCCAGTCCATCACCATCCGTATCGGTACCACTGATAGTATTGGAAGCTCCATTTTCTTCAATATCAGAAGTGCCATCATTATCTGAATCAGAATCTAAAAAATCAAAAATAATATCGTTATCGACATCTGTATTGACCAATGTAAGATAGGAACCACCTTCTGTGGTTTCATAATTGTCATCAAGACCATTTGAGTTTACATCAGTAATTCCAGCACCTAACCCACTTGGTGAGATGTATGATAGTGTGCTTTGAGCCTCTATGTTATCTGGAATACCATCGTTATCCGAGTCAATATCCAAATGATTCGGTATACCGTCTGAATCTGTATCTAAGTTACAAGATGCATATAGAATGTTAAAAGGCACAGTTTGTTTTGAAATAGATGAACTAGAATATTCTACATTCATAGATTCGTTTCCGGTTTTTTCAAAATACAAAACAGTTATAGGGTATATACCTGCTGAAAGGGTAATATCCCCAGATTGTTCATTGTTTGCTGCATGAAGGCCATCGTGATCTACAACATATTGGCCATTAATATAAATGATAGAACCATCATCTGAATTTAAGTAAAACGTATAAGTGTCTGCTGTAGTAATTTCTATAAAACCTGTGTAGCGTATAGAGAAAGTGTCAGTATCAAATTCGGTTATTGCAAGCTGTAGGTCAGCAATGTCAAAATCATTCACGATGCCTGTGGCAAGTGGGTTGGCAAAGGCAATGTCATCAACTGAGTCGGTAGAGGGGGAAGAATCATAAAATTCATAATTCAATGAACCTAAATTGCAGGCTTCTTTTTCGGCATAATCTAAAATCCCATCATTATCATCATCTACATCAATGTCATCTACAATACCGTCTCCATCTGTGTCAATACCAGCAGAGATGTCTCTATAGTCCAGATCTCCACTAACTGTTTCGACATCTCCGTCGGTGTCCGTTAGTACTTGGGTAAAAGTATCATCATATTTTCCGTTTACATCAGAGTAGGAGTCTTCTAAGCCAGCTGTATCAATTGTGTCTGCTAATCCATTTCCTCCAACGACACCGTCAAAGTCGCCGTCATTCCCATCGTCAGTAAGTCCTGCTCCAGACTCAACGATATCATAAATACCGTCGTTGTCTGAGTCTAGATCAATGTAGTCAGCCTCATCAATACCGTCTGTGTTTGTAGGAGTAAGTCCGCTATTATATGCTAAGTCAATCCCAAATAAACTATAGCTACCTGAAGGCGCAATGTAGTCAGCTGTAGATTGTGCTTCAATATTATCAGGAATACCATCATTATCAGCATCAAGGTCTAAAAAGTTTGGAAAAGAATCATCATCACTATTTATTGGAGTAATTCCGTTTCCGTAGGCTAGGTCGATTCCAAAAGAACTATAATCTCCGGAAGGAGCTATGTAAGTACTTGTGTTTTGAGCTTCAATGTTATCAGAAATACCATCATTGTCAGAGTCTAAATCCCTAAAATCAAAAACAGTATCTCCATCTGTATTTGCAGGAATACAGAATGAAAAGTCACCGATAGCCATGTCATGTGTTCCGTTAGGGTCATTGGTGTCTGTGTTGCTAAAAGTAATAATCAGTTTTGAAATCCAAACAGGTAGATTTGTAAAATCAATATTACCTGCATTTGAGAAACTTGCTGCAGCAGATGTTCCTTCGAACACATTTCCACTTGTTACTACCTTTGTATTGCTACTACCAACTAAATAGTCAGCAGCTTGCATTTCATATAAATTTCCGTTATAGTCTAAAATTGTAATCTCAACATTATCTTTAGAATCCGTGTTTAAATCGATATCATGTAGAGAGAAACTTAGATTGTAGATAGGAGCATCAAAAGAGAAGGTATGTGTTGAAGATCCGTTTTGAACCGCTGCTTGAGATATGGTATAACTGCTATTGTTACTTAGGAAATTGTTTACTTTAAAATTATTATCGGTACTGATTCCTGTATATCGAGTAACGGTAATTCCTACATTGTCAATTATTTTTGTGTTGTCTGTAGCAACAGGGTCGTCTCCTGAATCAACTGTTGCGGCACCATTAGTGTATAATGTGGTCCAAAGTAATTGAGAATTAGAAACGGCGCAAGATCCAAACTCTACTAGATCGGTAATACCGTCGTTATCATCATCTAAATCGACCGTATCATTTACGTTGTCATCATCGTTGTCGTTGTTTGATATATTATCCCTAAAATCAACATCACCACCAGCAAGAACATCTTCATCCGCATCTGGAAAGTTGTCTGTTTGTGAATTATCGTAGTTTCCTTGAGGGTTTGAGTAATCATCAGAAAGTTCATAGCTTCCATCTAGCCCATTCATACCAAATATATTCAGTAAAGTAATGCCAGCCTCTTCAGTGTCGGTAAGTCCGTCATTGTCCGAATCAAGGTCTAAGTAGTCGACAGCATCATTAGCATTGTCAGAATTTACCGGTGTCAAACCTCCAGAATAAGCTGTGTCTAATCCTGTTATATCGTATACTCCGTTAGGAGCAATATAGCCTACCGTTGATTGAGCTTCAATATTGTCAGGAATACCATCATTGTCTGAGTCTAAATCTTGGTAATTAGGAATACCGTCTCCGTCTGTGTCAATATGGCCAACAATAGGGTCTGTATAAGATGAGTTACAGCTAAAGTCAAGCATCGTTTCACGATTTGTAGGGCCTACAGAATTTGCGGTTTTAGAAATAAATCCGAATCGGACTTTGTATTCTGTATTACTAGGATGCACCGTCGTGTAGTTTACTTCTGGGTAATCTGGGGTTACACCTCCACGCTCAGATCCTCCAGCTGTACCAACAAACCAATCCCCATCTCTAGAGAATGAAAGTTGTGTATCGCTATTATAAACATAAATAGAAGGGTTTAGTGACCAAGATTGCTCGTTGTAATTATTGTTACCATCAATATCGTTGAAACTAGCATTGAAATCATTCAACATATAGGGGGTACTAGTACCTGATGCTACAAAATTGAAAGTATATTCTACATAAACTTGTGTTCCAACTCCCGATATAGTTAGTCTACTGTTTGCAACGATAGAATTTGGGTATTCAGAATCATTATCAAGAGCTCTTAATTCAAGGTTGTTAAGTTCGGAAATTGTTACAAGAGCATCAACACCACTTAGCACGTTCGAAAACCTGAATACATCTCCTTCATCAAAGGTGCTATTAAAGCTTCCAGACTCTTGAGTAGCTCCCGTGAATGTAAGTTCTTCAATACCTTCGCAAGATAAAATGGCACTGTTGGTGTAATTCTGTTCCTCGGTATCAAGAATACCATCATTATCATCATCAACATCAATGTTATCAGGAATACCGTCGTTGTCATTGTCATTGTTCGGTGTTACTTCTCCAGTTATTTCAATATTATCTATGTAAAAAAATTCGTCGTTATAGCTAATTTGGCCTCTGAATCTTATATAAGTGTTTGCGCCACCTGAAATGGGAAGTGCTTTTACGTAACTACCTGTGTTTTCTACTTGCCCTGGACTCATTACTATGTTTCCTGAATCTGCAATGTTTCCTTGGAATGTGTCAAGGAAAAGCCAATCAACACCTCCATTAATTGAATATTCGATATAGACATAATCAGAATTTTCCATCAAGCCAGATCCTCTATAATCAAAGTTAAGTGTTGCTGATGTGTAAGTAGATAAATCAACTTGTCGAAAGATATTGGCAGCATCGGCTGCAGCCCCACCAGTAGAACCTGTGATTAACAATTCGTTGTTGACTATGGAAATTACTCCGGTGGAAGAATTTGCGTCATCATCATTCTCTGTCCAGTCACCTGTCCATCCTGAACCAGAAGTATAATTGTTATTAGACCAGTTCTCTGTTGCGATACTTGTTTGACCTATAGTAGTATTGGAGCAAAACACTAATACAGAAACGAACAAAATTTTATATAATATCAAATGATTTCTCATTAGTAAAAATCTTATCATTAATGGTTAATATCCTGGAAAACAAGTGTTTTGTTTAGGGGTATCCAAAAAATGTATGCAAAAATATCTAATTATTTATAGAGAACTGTCTTCATTTGTTAAATTGTAAGCGTGAAAAGTACAATTATAAACGTATGTTTATTTTGTGTTAATATTTGAGCAAAAAGTGTTAAAATCTAAGTAGGTTTTTATTGTGTTTTGATACTAAATTCTGTTTTAGTAAATTACATATTTA
>NZ_JAQWGB010000202.1 GCF_029238425.1 Flavicella sp. | reverse complement strand
AATCACCTCAGAGGATAATCCATCAGAGATATCTATCATGCTTGTAGGAAGAATATCTAAGTCCTTTAAAAGTTTCGGAACGTCTTTTCTCGCTTCTGGCTTTAATTGTCTTTCAACAAGATAAGTATATTGATCTAAATCGGGTTGTGCATTCGGGTTTACCTCAAAAACTTTACGTTCTCTTTCTAGGATTTGTAACCCTAAATAGGCAGCACCTAAATCACCTGAAACGACAAGTAAATCATTTGCTTTGGCTCCGTCTCTATAAACGATATCTTCTTTTTTAGCAGTTCCTAGAGCAGTTACGCTAATCAACAAACCTGTTTGAGAGGAAGTTGTATCTCCTCCAATAAGGTCCACATTATAGGTGTTACATGCTAATTGAATTCCTGCATAAAGCTCTTCTAAAGCTTCCAGTGGAAAACGATTAGAAACAGCAATAGAAACAGTTATTTGTGTTGCAGTTCCATTCATAGCATACACATCAGATAAGTTCACCATGACAGCTTTGTATCCTAAATGTTTTAGAGGCATATACATCAAATTAAAATGTACTCCTTCAACTAACAGATCTGTAGTTACTAAAGTCTTTAATCCTGAATGATTAATTACCGCAGCATCATCTCCAACTCCTTTTATTGTTGATTCATGAGAAATTTTAAAATGTTCGGTAAGGTGTTTTATCAAACCAAATTCTCCTAATTCAGCCAAGCTTGTTTTGTTGGGTGTTTTGTCTTCTATCATCTTTCTGTGTTTACGATTTGCAAAAATCTTGCTTTTTTCTGAGTTTACCCAATTTTATGTCATAAATGCATAATTTCTGTCTGTTTATAATGAAGACTTTGTGTATTTTTGAGCTGTTGTTGTTTATTTCTAACTTTAACTTTTTCAAAGCAACCAATTAACGGTTGTTCTGTTTATCCAATTGAATTTTTATGAAAAAAATAAAAGGATCACCACTGTTTGTATTTGTATTATTGTTAATAGTTTTTAAATCTTATGGTCAGAAGGAAAGTGACTTTCGTGTTTCTCTTTCTGCTGACCCCAAAATGATTGTTGTGGGGCCCTATGAGACAAGTGAATCTGGAGAATGGGATTTATTATTGCGGTTTGCTTACAGAAGAAAGCATTTCGAATATTCTGTTTTTTACGAAGGTTTTAAGGCGATTAGCTACTCTTCAGCTGGAATAAATGTGAATTATTTGTTCTTTAAAAAAGATGCTCAAAGCAGGTTTAATAGATTAGAGTTTGGTGTTGGTCCTGGTTTTGGTGTAATTGTAAGGAAGGAGTTAGATGTACGTGAGAACTTTATTGAATTGAACGGGGAATTTCGCTACTTTTTTAATAAAAATATTGGATTGATGTTTTTGGGTAATTTAAAATATCGCTCTGATTTGGTAGTAAGATATAATGAAACAGAGCCTTGGAGGTTTAGTAATTTTTGGGGTGTTATTTACAGGTGGTGATTTCTCGACTTTAATTTGTAGTTCAATAGGTTTTTCCAGAATCTGTGTTGTTGGTTTTTTATGGAAAAAATGTAAGGTTTCGGTATAAAGAACCTCTATTGGTTAATAAAGAAATACAAGATATAATTGTTCAAAATGCAGGATACAAATTGTATCTTTGCAAACACTTAATAAAGTAAGGAGTTTAATTATGATAAAAGTTTCAGACATAGCAAAAAAGAAAGTCATTGAATTGATGACAG
>NZ_JAQWGB010000188.1 GCF_029238425.1 Flavicella sp. | reverse complement strand
GGATACAAGGCAAAGGAAACACCTGCAAATAATCCTGAATTTGAAGGAATGCATTTAGATCGAATTAACAGAATGCAACAACGCGATAAGAACCATCCTTCTATTATTATTTGGTCTATGGGGAATGAGGCTGGTGATGGTGTTAATTATGTAAAAGCGTATAAAATGCTGAAAGCGTTTGATGATACTCGACCGGTATTTTATGAACGAGCGGAAAGTCATTTCAATCCTGGAATTGAAAAACATACAGATATCATTACTTGGATGTATGCAAGAGCTGATAATCTGAAGAAGAATTACTTAGGGAAATTCCCGGATCGTCCTTTTATTTGGTGTGAATATTCTCATGCAATGGGGAATAGTAACGGAGGCTTGATCGATTTATGGGATATGGTACGAGAGGAAAAACAAATGCAAGGTGGGTTTATATGGGACTTTGTGGATCAAGGGATTTTGCAGAAAAATGAAGCTGGAGAAAAATTTTATGCCTATGGTGGTGATTTTGCTCCTGAAAGATATCATAATGACACTAATTTCTGTATGAATGGGATTATTGATGCGGATGGAACTTATCATCCAGCAATGGAAGAAGTTAGATTTGTCTATCAAAATGCAAGTTTTAGTTTTCAAAATAAGGATGCTTTTAAAGTAGAGGTTTTTAACGAAAACTTTTTTACCAATTTGAATAAATTTAATTTCTCTTTTGAGCTTTTAGAAAATGGAAAAGTTGTTGAAAAGGGAGATTTGAATTTAGATGTGAAACCTCAAAACAATCAAGTTTTTACGTTGCCAATCAAAACAGATGTTACAGGGAATTCAAAAGAATACTTTGTTAATTTTTATGGCCATACTTCTGAAGCTGAGTATCTAGTTCCAGCAAATCATTTGTTATATTCATATCAATTGGAGTTAAAGGAATTGGAGACAGAAATCTTTTTTAAAGAGGATGGATCGTCTATTAAAAAGAAAAATAAAAGAGACTATCTCACATTAAGTAACGACTCTTTCTTGGTACAGTTTGACAAAGGAACGGGTGATTTGGTGTCCTATGTATTGGATGGAGAAGAATATATTAAAAATGCTCCTTATGTTAATTTTTGGAGGGCCGCTACGGATAACGATTTTGGAAATAAAATGCCCAAACGATCGGCTGCTTGGAAGGAAGCTTCTGATTCTAGAAAATTAGTGAAATTGGATATAGAAAAAATATCTAGAAAGAAATACAAGGTTACTATTGTAAATCGTTTGGAAAATATCAACTCGACCACAGAGACTGTCTATACAGTTAACGGAAAAGGAGAGATTTTGGTGGAAACTAAATTTAATTATGGAGGTACTTTGAAAAACGCTGAAATGCCAAAATTTGGAATGAATTTTCAATTACCAGGTTCTTTAAAAATAGCCAAATGGTATGGAAGAGGTCCCCATGAAAACTATCAAGATAGAAAAGCTTCAGCCTTTATCGGTCAATACGAAGCTACTATAGAAGAGTTGTATTTTGCATATGCTAGACCTCAAGAAAATGGTTACCGAACAGAGAATAGATGGTTGACATTAAAAGACGATTCAGGCAATGGATTGAAATTTGTTGGACTATCGGAGTTTTCTTTCAGTGCTCATTATAACACTATAGAGGATTTTGACGCAGGATTGTCTAAAAAACAGCAACGTCATACTACAGATATCAAACCAAGAGATTTTGTAAGTTTGAATATAGATTACAAACAAACCGGTGTTGGAGGTGATAATAGTTGGGGAGCAAAGCCTTTGCAACAATATATGCTGGAGCCAGCAGATTATTCTTATAGTTTTATGATTTTACCAATTAAATAAGGAAACATGAGTTTTATGAATTATCTAAAAGGTACTCTTGGGGGAATTAGCTTTTTGCTTTTAGCATGTTCTTGTCAAGCACAGTCTGAAAATAATCCTGAA
>NZ_JAQWGB010000184.1 GCF_029238425.1 Flavicella sp. | reverse complement strand
AGATTAGAACTTAAAATAATTTCGGAAACACCATCATTATCAACATCCATTTTGATACGGTCTAATTGCATAATATCATTATAACTACCATCCATCATCATTTTTTTGATTTGAGTATTAAAGTCGGCCATAATTTTTTCAGCATTTGGTACTTTTTTATTGATGGCAAAATGTAATGACTTTTTTGAATACGGTTTTTGAGCAATTTCTAGATATTTGTTCACATCATTTACTTGGTATTCTAGCATGTATTGAATCAATAAATTGTCTACTAAAAAATAATCTATCTCCCCAGAAAGTAATTTTTCTAAATTTTCTTGATTGTTTTTGCTGAAAACAAATTCAATTTTTTTGTTCGTGGTAATTTCGTTTCCATAAGCATACCCTTGAATAAGCCCAACTTTTTTACCTTCCAAATTAGGGCTTTCTACATTTGTATTTTTATTACCAACTAAAACAAGTTGATTCTGAAGATAAGGATCTGAAAACAACATTGTTTTTTCTCTTTCAGCTGTTTTCCATAAAGCAGCACTACCATCAAATGCATTAGATGCTATTCCTTCAATCACATCCCTAAATTTTAAAATAGAGGTTTTGCTCTCAATATTAGATTGTGAAAGCGCTTGATGTACAATTTCTAAGGCAATTGATTTTTCTTGTTCCGAGTTAGTGAAAGGGGGCCAAATATCTGACGCCAATTTTAATTCTTGGGCTGAGGTGATAGAGCTTGCTAAACAAAGAAAGCATATCAAGCTTTTTATAAAATAATTTTTCATAATTTTTTTGTTAGGTAATTTCAAAGATACATGATAATTTGATGAAATTCATGGGTCGGATTTAGTTTCATACTTATTTTTTTAGATGCTTTATAGATAAAAAAAATAGTTATTTTTGATTTTAAAACTAGCTTACCCTATGTCAGAAGAAAAATCGGTTTGTGAATCAAAGGTGTTCGAAGACCTGTACTCCAGTCATTCCAAATCTCTCTATAATTTTATTTATTATAAATGTGGAAATGAGGATCAGGCTGAAGACTTGGTTCAGGAAGCGTTTATAAAAATGTGGAATAACTGTGCGAAAGTAATTTTTGAAAAAGCAAAATCTTTTCTATACACCGTTGCGAACAATATGTTTTTGAATGAAGTAGCTCATAAAAAAGTGGTTTTGAAATACAATCAAATACCAACAACAGATGCTACAAATGAGGATCCAGAATTTATTTTAGAAGAAAAAGAATTTATGGTGAAACTTCAAAACGCAATCTCTGATTTGACAGAGGGTCAACGTGAAGTGTTTTTAATGAGTAGGATTGATAAAAAAAGTTATAAAGAAATTGCCGAGCTATTAAATATATCCGTCAAAGCCGTTGAAAAAAGAATGCATGGAGCACTTTTAAAAATGCGTGAAAAAATTAGTGATAAATTTTAAAGTTAAAAAAAACTAAAAAAAAAGGTAGGGTAGCTTATAAGTAAGTTGTTTTATTTACAAAGGATATAATTATGGAGCAAAAATACACAGACGATACTTTTTTAGCTAGATGGCTAAACAAAGACCTCAAAGAAGAGGAACGCATTGCTTTTGAAAAAACCGAAGAATTCAAGGATTACTCAAGAATAGTGGAGAAGATGGAGCTGTTTAAAGCACCAGAATTTGATCAGCAAGCTACTTTAAAGGCAATTCAAAATAAGGTAAAACAGCCCAAACAAAAAGTGAGAAAAATGGTGCCAAGCTGGTCTTATGCTGTTGCGGCATCGATCGCTTTACTTTTTGGAATTTTTTATTTTGTGGATAAAGAAACAGTGTACCAAACCTCTTATGGTGAACAGTTAGCAATTGTTTTGCCTGATGGTTCTGAAGTGCAACTAAATGCAAAATCAAAACTTACGCTAAACAAAAAAGATTGGGAGAAAGGACAGAGAAACCTGAATTTAAATGGAGAAGGATATTTTAAAGTACAAAAAGGTTCTAAATTTACTGTGGCAACAGAATTAGGATCTGTAAGTGTTTTAGGAACTCAATTCAATGTAAAAAGAACCAATGGCTATTTTGACGTAAAATGTTTTGAAGGAAAAGTAAAGGTTGTTAGTGCTGCTGATGAAGCGATTCTAACGCCAGGAAAAGGCTTCAAAAAAATTAAAGGACAAGCCGGAGAAGCAACTACTTTTGAAACAACAGAGCCGGGTTGGGTGTTAGGTGAAAGCACCTTTAAAAGCACTCCGCTAAAGTATGTTTTAAAAGAGTTAGAAAAACAATATGACATTACGATCAACTCGGAAAATGTAAATCAGAATCAATTGTTTTCTGGAAGTTTTACCAATAAAAATAAAGAAATCGCTTTACAAACAGTTTTTATACCTTTACAAATCGCGTATACGATTGGTGAATCAGGTAAAATAACTCTTAGTGAAAAGTAACAGATATTATTTTTTAATACTTTTTTTAGTACTTATAGCAAGCGGACAGGTTCAAGGGCAGGTTCAAAAAAACAAAAAAGAACAAACAGCCCTAAAAGAAATTTTAATTTCATTAGAAAAGCAGCATAAAGTTCGTTTTTCTTATGATGCTGAGCTGATTGAAAAATTTACTATTTCTAATCAAAAGGAAGAGGCAGACTTAAAAAAGGTTTTGTTATATCTTGAGGAAGAGACCAATTTAATTTTCGAAACTTTAGACGATAGGTATATCGTTATAAAACAAAAAGAAATTACCACGGACAATGTTGTTTGTGGTTTTCTTGTTGATCAAAATTCAGGCGCGCCAATTGCCAACGCAACGGTATGGGTAGAAAATAAAAATATTGGAGTGTCTTCTAATTCAGAAGGGTATTTTGAGTTGCATAAGTTGGAGTCAAACTGGGTTGTAAGAGTTGATTATCTAGGTTACTATAGTGTAGAAAGTCCGGTGTATAAAATGTTACACAATGATTGTAAAAAAATTGTTCTAACAGAAACGAATGAGGAATTACAGGAGGTTCTGATTAGTGATTATCTAACGCAAGGAATGTCTAAAAAAAGAGATGGGGCTATTCGAGTTTCTCCAAAGAATCTTGGAATTCTTCCGGGATTGACGGAACCTGATGTGTTACAAAGTCTACAACTGCTTCCTGGAGTTCAAAGTCCAGGAGAAACAGCTTCCGATTTGCATGTAAGAGGAGGGACACCAGATCAGAATTTGATTTTGTTTGATGGAATAAAAATGTATGAAAGTGGACATTTCTTTGGCCTAATTTCTTCATTTAATCCTTATGTAACTAAAAAAATTGAGTTTTACAGAAGTGGGACAAGTGCGAAATATGGAGAGCGCATAGGAGGGGTTTTGGACATTAGTTCTGGAGATGCCGTACCTGAATTTAATGGTGGGTTTGGTATGAATTTATTGCATGCTGATGCTTATGTAAAAGCTCCATTGTTTAATAATAAAGTAGGAATCATATTGTCTGGTAGACGCTCTTTAACCGATTTTTGGAATACGATTACCTATCAGAAATTTTCTGAAAGTGTATTTCAGAACACGCGTATTGTGGAGGAAGATACTGATGGTGAAAATGACATCTCTAATGTGAATAACAGTTTCTTTTTTCACGATTATAATTTAAAAGTAATTGCAGATGTTTCTAAAAAAGACAAACTTGTTTTTAGCAATTTATATAATAAGAATAACCTAGAATATTATTCAGAAAACGAGCGTTTTGGTGAAACAAATACAGACAATTTAGAAATTAAAAATAGAGG
>NZ_JAQWGB010000183.1 GCF_029238425.1 Flavicella sp. | reverse complement strand
GAGGTTGTAATTTATTAATTTCTTAGGTTGACTTTTCTCAGATGCGTTTATGCATTGTTGATAGTAGCTTTCTTACTATAATTAAAAACATTATGCAGCATTTGTGGTAATATGATATCACATATGTTGCATGTTTTTTGTTGGTTTCCTTGTAAATTTATCAAATACCATTATTAAATTTCTATCTTACTGGAGATTATACAAGCGTTAAACCAAACCAAACAAACCAAAATGAACTGCAAAATCGATGTTTTTAAACATAAGGTTATACTTGCCTTATCCTGTTTTTGTTTTTTGTCAACTTATTTATTTTCTCAGAAAATTGAGGAGTCTTATAATTTTGTAAATATAAAAGAGGGAATTTCTAAAACAGGAGTTTTCTCAATAATTCAGGATAAAGAAGGATTTATCTGGTTGGGAACAAATGGAGCAGGTCTACATCGATATGATGGGATTGACTATACCACTTATGTTCATAAAATACAGGATTCTACTTCCATAAGTAGTAGTCTAGTTTTTAGCATGCAAATTGATTCCAAAAATAGATTGTGGCTAGGTACTGAAAATGGTTTGAATCTATATGATCGTGACCAAGACAGATTTATAAAAATTGATGTAAAAAGTAGGATTTCTAATCTTAAGGATGCGGTTGCCATTAGAAGTCTATTGGTCGATGATTTTGGAAATTTATTTATTGGTACTTATGATCATGGATTGTTTTGTTTGGATTTAGAAACTCTTAAGGTTACATCTGTAGCATATAAAAAATCGTTGGAAACCGATACTGTTTTTAATATTCATTGTTTGGTGAAATCAAAAGATGGAGTAGTTTATGCTGGGACAGAAGGAGGATTAAAAGTTTTTAATTCGGCTGAAATGAGTTTGGACCCTGTTGTATTGAGAACAAAGAGCGATTTTTACAGTTGCAATTCTAAGATTCAATCTTTAATGGTTGATAGTAATAATAATTTATGGGTTGGAACCATGTCCAATGGTTTGATAAAAATTTCAGAACAATCTGAAAACGAGTTTTATGATATTGAGGAGTATTTCTATTCTAAAAACAGAATATTTTCAATCATAGAAACTCCAGATAAGCGTATTATGTATGGAACTGAGAATGATGGTTTAATTCATATCAGTTCTAAGGGAGATTTGATAGAGGAATATTTGACCGATAAAACAGATGAAAATAGCATACTTTCAAATTCTATTTGGTCTCTATTTGTAGATGCGAATAGTAGAATTTGGATGGGGTATTATAATAGTGGAATTGGTGTATACGATCAATTGTATGATAAATTCAAAGGAATTGAAAGTTTGCCAAATAATTCGAATTCATTGCAGTTGAGTTCTGTAACTGGAATTGCTGAAGATGTAAAAGGCAATTTATGGTTTGCTATGGATGGAGGAGGTATTGATGTTTACAATCCAATTACCAAAAATATTGCTCATATTAACAATACTGAAACTTCTTTGTATTCAGGATTAAAGAGCTTGTATATAGAATCTTTATTTGTGGATAGTCAACAAAATGTTTGGGCAGGTAGCTGGAATAACGGAATTTTTCTATTGAAAAAAGGAACAACAGAGTTTGTGAATTATAATCATAATAATACAAATGGAGCTTTGGTCTCCAATTGTATTTCAAGTTTTGCAGAAGATAAGGAGGGAACTATTTGGATCAGTACTTTGTATGGAGGTGGAATTCATCGATATATCCCAAGTACTGAAACATTTCAAAGACTAGAAGCTCCTGTGTTTAAGAAATTTGACTTGGATAATAAGGATATCAGGAAAATTATTGTGGATTCGGACCAGTCCATTTGGGCAGGTACCATAGATGGTCTGTATAGGATTAAAAAGGAAGATAATACTTTTAGTATTGTTGATTTTTCTAAAAAAATGTCTCGAGAGTATGATCACCATATTAGTTCAAATCATGTATTGACCCTGTTTGAGGCGGATGACAAATCGATATGGATTGGGACAAGAGGTGCTGGTCTCTGCAGATATGATAAACTTAGAGATGAGTTTTCTTGGTTCAATAATTCTGATGGTCAAAACTTAAATAATGTCAATAGTATTGTTGAATGTGTGGATGGTAATATGTGGTTTAGTGGGAATTCTGGGTTGAGTAAATTAAATCGAATCAATAATACGTTTACAACCTATACTAGAAATGATGGTCTATTGTCAAATGATTTTAATATCAATGCGGGGTATAAAGCGAGTAATGGTACTTTATATTTTGGGAATTATCTAGGCGTCGATTATTTTTCACCAAATGATATTTTGACTAATAAAAGCGTGCCGTTTTCCTATTTAAAGGGATTGAAACTTTTTAATAAAGAAGTAGTTCCTGGCACCAATAATTCACCCCTAGAAAAAGTTATATCTCAAACGGAAGCGATCGTGTTAACGCACGAACAATCGGTATTTACGATAGAATATTCGGCAATAAATTATACGCGTCCTGAGAAAAACAGTTATGCCTATTATTTAGAAGGTTTAGAAGATTCTTGGAATTATGTTGGGGATATAAGAAGTGCAACCTACACAAATTTAGATTATGGGAGTTATACCTTTAAATTAAAAGCGGCTAATAATGATGGGGTGTGGAATGAAACTCCTTTAGAGCTTTCCATAAAAATTTTGCCACCTTGGTGGAAAACAAGACTCGCCATTCTCTTGTATTTAATTCTCTTTTTATTTGGTTTGTATTTGTTGAATGTGCTTACAAATAAAAGGTTAAGTGAAAAACAATTGTTGGAAAATGAAAGAGAGACAAGAGAGCAGAAAGAAAAGTTGAACGAGAAAAAATTGCAATTTTTTACAAATATATCTCATGAATTTAGAACACCCTTAACTCTTATAAAAAATCCATTAGAGAGCATTATTGGTGATACAGATCAAAATTTACCATCAAGTATCAAAGAAAAGCACCGAATTATTTATAAAAATACGGATAGGCTGAATCGTTTGATAAACGAATTGATGGATTATAGAAAATTAGAGCTTAATAAAGTAAGACTGAAAGTTGTAAAATTTGACTTAGTGGCTTTTTTGAAGAATTTATGCGACTATTTTTCTGAAGAATCTATTGAGAAAGGCATTCAATTCGAATTTGATTGTACTTTAAAAGAATTATTTGTTTGGGTGGACCCTGGGATGTTGGATAAAATTATTTTCAATTTATTGTCCAACGCCTTTAAAGTGACAGATGATGGAGGGAAAATTACACTTAAGTTGGTAGGAAAATCTAAACATATATTTCCACTTTTGGGTGAAGAAACTCAAGATTCTTTTTCGATAATTATTGAAGATACTGGACCGGGATTAAGAACGGATCAGTTGGAAAAAATATTTGAAAGATTTTATCAAGTTGATAATCTGAACAAAAGTTATTACAGTGGAACGGGGATCGGATTGGAATTGGTTAGAAGTTTTGTGGAATTGCATAAAGGAAAAATTGAAGTTGAAAGTGAATTGGGAAAAGGAACTTGTTTTAAAGCATTTTTCCCATTGGGTAAATCCCATTTTTCTGAAGAAGAATTTGCGAAAAAAGTGGCAACTGTTCCAGAGCTAAGAAAACAGAAATTTATTCTTCCGAAGGCAGAAGAAGTTTCTGAACCTATGCCAGAATTAGATGGACCGATTAGTCAAACTTTGTTAATAGTTGAGGATAATACCGAGTTAAGAAATTACCTCAAAAAAGAACTTAAAAGGTATTACAAAATTATTTCTGCAACCAATGGGGAGGAAGGTTTGGCAATAACAAAAGAAAAACAACCCGATATTATTGTAACGGATGTCATGATGCCGGTTATGAATGGTTTTGAGTTCTGTAAGGCGGTGAAATCAAATATAGAAACAAGTCACATTCCTATCCTTATGCTTACTGCTAAAACCATGATTGAAGATTGGGTGCACGGAAATAATGTAGGTGCGGATGCGTATTTGCACAAGCCATTTGATTTAAGGGTATTGATATCTAGATTGGCGCAATTGTCAAGAAGTAGAAAAATTTTATTTGATAAATATTTTAGTGCTCTGGTAGAGGATGAATCTCAATTAGAGACAACCTCGGTTGATAAAGAGTTCATCCAAAAGGTACTTGCCTATATTGATGCCAATTTGAGTGATCCATCTTTAAGCGTAGATTTATTGGCTTCTCAATTGTTCTTGAGTAGAAGCCAGTTTTATAGAAAAATAAAATCCTTGACTAATAGTACGGCCGTTGAGTTCATTAGAAAGATTCGTCTAGAACGAGCGATGCAGTTGATTGAGGCTGGGAATACGAATATCAATGATGTTTGTTATTCCGTAGGGTTCTCCACACCCTCTTATTTTTCTAAGTGTTTCAAAAAACAGTTTGGCATACTTCCAACGCAGGTAGAAAAGAAAGAAAAATTTACCGAATAGTTTTTCTGATGGCGATTTTTGTGTGTGATGGTGTTGTTTTAGAGAGTTTTATCAAATGTTGAGAATACGAATGTTGCACAAAAAGTAACAAATGTTGCGCAGTGGTTGTAATAGGGAAATATAGCTTCATTTACTGCATAAGTTGCTTTTTTAATGGCAAATAAAAATAAATGTTGAGTCTAAGTTTGTAAGTGAGAAATTATGAAGAACAAGAAGTCAAATAAAAATGTAATTCTGGAGATACTGTTGTTTACAATAGTGTTTGCCTTATTTGTATTGATTTTGACGACTGTATTCTAATCTTACTAAAACTAACTAGAAATAGGGTAATTCTTATTTCAAAAATTAACTAAAACCTAATTAAGTATGAACAAAATGAAAATTACTTTCATTGCACTAGTGATGATTTGCACACAAAGTGTTTTTTCACAGACAAAATCCATTAGTGGTCTTGTTACGGATGAATCCAATTCTCCTTTGCCTGGTGTTTCCGTATTAGTAGTAGGTACTAATATTGGAGTAACAACAGATTTTGATGGGAATTTTACCATTCAGGATGTAAGTGCTTCAAACGAACTTGAAGTGAGTTATATCGGAATGGAGACTCAAGTTATTAAAGTTGGAAATCAATCTAGTATTTCCGTTACATTAAAAGAATCTTCCCAAGCCTTGGATGAAGTAGTTGTCGTTGGGTATGGATCTACATCAAGAAAATTAGTTACAGGGGCAATCTCCTCTGTAAAATCAGAAACCATTACCAGTAGACCAATTACTTCGGCAGATCAAGCTTTACAAGGTACAGCTGCTGGGGTAACAGTTTCTAATACGGGTTCTCCAGGGTCTAGTCCACAAGTACAAATTCGTGGTGTAGGTACTTTTGGTAATAGTCAACCATTGTATGTGATTGATGGAGTTGTATCTGGAGGATTGAATGAAATCAACCCTAATGATATTGAAACTATGGATGTTTTAAAGGATGCTTCCACTGCGGCTATTTATGGATCGAGAGCTTCTAATGGGGTTATTATGATTACTACTAAAAAAGGTAGATCAGGTAAAACAAAAGTGACTTTTGATTCTTATGTTTCTACGCAGTCTGCAAAGAAAACATATGACCTGTTAAACTCATCTCAGTTTGAAACTTTTGCAGGAGAAACTTATGGTTTGCCAAATAGATATACGGTAGATCCTGAGTCTACAAAATTAAATACGGACTGGCAAGACGAGGTTTTTAGATCTGCAATTATGTCTAATACCAATGTAAATGTTTCAGGTGGTTCTGAGACTGCAATTTTTAATTTGTCTGCAGGGTACTTAGATCAGGAGGGTATTATTATCAATACTGGCTTTAAAAGAGCGTCTATTAGAGCAAACAGTGAATTTAAAGTTGGAAAACGTTTTAAGATTGGTGAAACTTTATCTATTGCGGATTCTGAAAAAATGAATGAAGAAAATAGTGGAGGTAGAACATTGGTGGAACACATGATCAAATCTCTACCATATACGCCAGTATATAATGCTGCTAACCATGGTGGTTTTGGTGGTACGGATACTGCATTAGATAATGGTTCGGATGCTGAAAACCCTGTAAGATTACAGACGATTTCTGATAATGTTACGGAAACAATGAAAGTGTTGGGGTCTATTTATGCTTCATTTGAAGTGATTGATGGATTGGATTTAAAATTCTTGTATGGTTTTGATAGAGCAACTTCAGAAAATAATATTTTTAGACCAACATTTAATGAAGGGATTAACAAAAGAACTGCAGCTGATATTAACCAGTCTGTAAGTGTTTTTAATTCGGATACTTATACGGGTTCTATCAATTACAAGAAAACCTTTAATGAGAAACATAATGTAGAGGCTCTTTTTGTTGCAGAGGAATTTGAAACAAGCTCAAGAATCTATAGTTCAAGAATGGATAATCCATTAACAGATGAAATTAAATTGGTAAAAGGAGGTGTGGAGACAACTTCAAACAATCAATTGTATGAGTATAAACTAGTTTCATATATTGGCCGATTAAAGTATAATTATGGCGGTAAATATTTAATATCTGCATCTTTACGTAAGGATGGTTCATCTCGATTTGGAGAGAATAATAGATGGGGAACATTCCCGGCAATGTCTTTAGGATGGGTGCTAAGTGAAGAAGGATTTTTAAGTGAGTCTAATGTGATTTCTAACTTGAAACTAAGAGGTTCTTGGGGAGTTACCGGTAATGACGGCTCAGCAGATTACGTATATTCTGCAGGTTTGATTTCTGGGTATAACTATGTTGGATTTAATTCTTCTACAGGATATTCTAATTTTGCAGCTGAAAATCCTGATTTAAAATGGGAGGAATCTGTTCAGACTAATATTGGTCTAGATTTAGGTTTGTGGAATAATGCTGTGACAGTTTCAATGGAGTATTACAATACAGATAATAAAGATGTTATTATTGGTGTGCCAAATCAACCATCGTATGGTTTGGGTGCAACTCATACTACCAGAAATGGAGCTTCAATAAACACAAAAGGTATGGAGTTTTCAGTAGGTTACAATCATAATAATGGTGGAGACTTTTCTTGGTCGGGAAATCTTAATCTAGGAACAGCTAAAAATGTAGTTACAGACTTAAACGGATCTCTTTTTGAGGAATACAACAGCTTTGAAAACGAAAATCTTACAAGAAATGAGGTTGGTGAATCTCTGTTTTTTATGTATGGATATCAAACAGATGGTTTGTTCCAAGTTGGGGATGATACAAGTGCACAACCAAATGCAGCAGCAGGAGATATTAAATATGTAGATCAAAATGGAGATGGTGTTATTACTAGTGATGACAATGTGAAAATTGGTAATCCTTTTCCGAATTTTACTTATGGTTTGACATTAACTGCGAATTACAAACAATTTGATGCATCAATGTTTTTGAATGGGGTAAGTGGTAATGATGTGTACAATACAAATATCTATGATCTTGAAGGAATGACTCGTTTGTTCAATTCGGGGACTGCAGTGTTGAATAGATGGACCCCTACAAATACAAGTACGAATGTGCCAAGATACACTGGAAATGGAGGTCACTCAGATAACGTAAACCGTTCTGATAGATTTGTAGAAGATGGATCTTACACAAAACTTAGAAATTTAACCATTGGATATAGCTTAAGCAACTCTGTTTTGAGTAAAATAGCGAAAGGAACTTTTTCTAAATTCAGATTTTACGCAGCTGGTCAAAACTTATTGACATTTACTAAGTATTCTGGATTAGATCCAGAAGTGGGTGGAAGTACGCTTACTCAAGGTCAAGGCTCTGCAACAAGTATTGGTATTGATAGAGGTGTATATCCTGAACCAAGATCTTTTACATTAGGATTACAGGTAGGATTTTAATTTAGTTTAATAAATAATAGAATAAGAGATGAAAAAATTTAAAATTATTATAACTGGATTGATCATAGCATTTGGAGTTACTACTTCTTGTGATGAATCTGGATTGGATAAGGTAAATCCGAATGAACTTTCAGCTGCAACATACTTTAAAACAAGTGCTCAGTTGGAATCTGCTACAACTTCTTGCTACGCTTATTTACAGGGAGCAGGGAATTATGCGAGATACCAGTTTTATATCAATGATAATATTTCTGGAGAAAATTATGCAGCTGGGAACTTAGAAGCAGACAAACAGCAATATATTAATCGTGATGTAGATGAAGCTAATGGTGGAAGCAACCAGTTTTGGCAACAGACTTATCAAGGTATTGGACGTTGTAATTTTTTAATTGCAAATGAAGAAAATTTTGATGCGAGTATTCCCTCAGCTGAAAAAGCAGGTAGATTGGGTGAGGCAAAGTTTTTAAGAGCGTTTTATTACTTTAACTTGGTAACTCATTATGGAGATATTCCGTTGGTGTTAAATTTAGAAACAAAACAAGGAGGAGAAGCAAAGTCGTCTGTAGCAGATGTGTATACTGCTATTATCGCAGACTTAACTATAGCTCACTCTAGTTTACCGGCCAAAGGTGTGCAAGAGCAAGGTAGGATTACCGCTGAAGCAGCATGGGCTTTACTGGGTAAAGTGTATTTGCAAATGGGTGGAAAAGATGCAGAAGCGAAAGCTGCATTGGCAAATGTAACAGGATATACACTTGTGGACGATTATAGAGATAACTTTACGGTTGCAGGTGAACATAATGATGAATCTGTATTTGAGGTTCATTATGATGAATCAACTGGAGGCGGAGACTCTTGGAGTGGAAATGCAAGAGGAAATGCAGAAACAACCTTTAGAGCCATGGAGTATTCAGGATGGTACAATGTAAAACCAACTCAAGCATTGCTTGATGAATATGAGGCAGGGGACACGCGTTATGCTGCTAATTTTTACTCAATAGGAGATTTTTATAATAACGGAACTACAGAGTTTGTTTCTGGAGGAATAGGACCTGATGATAATCCTGCTTGGAGAAAATATCAAAATTTAGACAATAGAGCTTCGGAAACTACAGATAGTGGGATCAACGCTAGAGTGATTAGATACGCAGATGTGTTGTTGATGCAAGCAGAAGCTGAAATTCGTTCTGGAGGTACTGATGCTGCTGCATTAGGGTTTTTGAACCAAGTTAGAGCAAGAACATCAGTTAATTTACCTGCAATATCAGTGACTGGTGAAGCGGCTGTACTCGATGCTATTAAGCATGAAAGATGGGTTGAGTTAGCGGGAGAGCAATCTAGGTTTTATGACTTACAACGTTTTGATAATGATGTTTATCTAATGCCTATTCCGAATGTTGAATTACAGTCCAATACAAATTTATAAAGGGAGAGTTTGGTTTTGATTGGAGGATCTTGTGCAGTTTTACTGCACAGGATTTTTCAGTTTAAATAAATAGAATTTTTCAGAAAAAATAGTAAATTAATTTCATGAAATATAGTCTTGTTTTTTTGTTTGTATTGTTTGTTTCTTGTTCACATGTGGATACAGAAAAGCAACAATTTGTTAGGAAGTTTTCAAATGAAACTCATATCAATTTTAACAACAAATTGGTAGAGACAGATACTTTAAATTATTTTAATTATCCATATATCTATATGGGAGGAGGAATTGCAGTTGGTGATTTTAACAATGACAAACTTCAAGATTTATATTTTACAGGAAATATGGTTTCTAATCGTCTGTATCTAAATAAGGGCGATTTAAAATTTGAGGATGTTACGGAACAAGCAAATGCTGGATTAGGAAAAGAGTGGAGTCTGGGTGGCACTACTATTGATATTAACAATGATGGTCTTTTGGATATTTATATCAGTGTTTCAGGAAAGCAACCTGAATGTCCTAATAGGTTATTAGTAAATCAAGGAATAGATGAAAATGGAGATATTTCTTTTAAAGAACAAGCTGAACAATATGGTATCGCAGATGCAGGGCATAGTACTCAGAGTACTTTTTTTGATTATGATAATGATGGGGATTTGGATTTGTATGTGGCAAACTATCCAATAACTCCTTTTAAAACATCACCATATATCTATAAAAAACATATAGAATATGCCGCCTCTAACCATTCAAATCATTTGTATAGAAATAACGGGAATGGAACTTTTGACGATGTAACGAAAGAAGCGAAGTTATTGTCTTATAGTTTGTCTTTGAGTGCAACTGTAAGCGATTTAAATAATGATGGGTACCAAGATATTTATGTAAGTAACGATTTTGCTAGTGCCGATTTTTGCTATATGAATAACGGAGATGGGACGTTTAGGAATACAATCGAGAAATCAACTAAGCATACTTCTTTGTATGGAATGGGAGCGGATATCTCGGACTTTAATAATGACGGTTTTTTAGATATCATGCAAGTTGATATGGATGCATCAACTAATAAAAGATCAAAAGCCAATATGGCAAGTATGAACCCAAAAGTATTTTGGGATACTTATAATTCTGGTTTGTACTATCAGTATATGCACAATTGTTTACAACTCAATACCGGTGTATTGGACAAGGATATGAATCCACTTTTTAATAATATTTCTAGAATTGCAAATGTATCTACTACCGACTGGAGTTGGGGTCCTGTATTTGCAGATTTAGATAATGATGGTTGGAAAGATTTATATGTGTCTAATGGTACAAGAAGAGAGATAAACAACACAGATTTTTTCAATGAAATAGGAAAAAACAGAAATGCCTTTTCTTCAAAAAACACAACATCAGGATTAGAAAATTCTTTAAAAATCCCTTCTGAAAAGACAGATAATTTTGTTTTCAGAAATTCAAAAGATCTAACTTTTGAAAAAGTGAACAAAAAGTGGGGGCTTTCCTTTTCAGGGTTTTCCAATGGAGTTGTATATGCGGATCTTGATAATGACGGTGATTTAGAAATTATATTAAATAATATTGATGACGAGGCTGTTGTTTTCGAAAATAAAAATAGTGAAGAAAATAATGCAATCACTTTTGAGTTCATAGGGACAGAAAATAACAAGATGGGCTTAGGAGTAAAGTGTGAGGTTTTGACAAAAAGCTCTAAGCAGTTTCAGGAGTTACATCTTGTACATGGCTATTTGTCATCGATGGCGCCTCAGTTACATTTTGGATTTGGAACTTTTTCTGAAATTGAAAATGTACATATTACTTGGCCAGATGGTAAAAGTCAAAATATAAACGGGCTAGCAGTTAATAAAAAATACGTAATAGAATACGCGAATGCAAGTTTTGCAGAAGAAAAAGAAAGTCTGATAACAGAAACATTATTTTCTGAAGACCTTGAGTTGTCAAAAGTTTTTAAGCATGAAGAAAATGAATTTGACGACTATAAAAACGAAATATTATTGCCTCATAAAACATCTATGTTTGGACCCTATGTTTCTGTGGCCGATGTGAATAAAGATGGCTTAGATGATTTTTATTGCAGTGGAGCTTCGGAACAGAGTGGAGGGTTGTTTTTTCAAAATATGAATGGCGGTTTTGATAAACAACAAGCACTGGATTCAGAGAATGATGTTCTCAAAGAAGATATGGGCTCTTTATTTTTTGATGCTGATAACGATGGCGATTTAGACTTGTATGTTGTTAGTGGCGGAAATGAATTCAAACCAAACTCAAAAGAATTACAAGATCGATTGTATATAAATACCAATGGAACTTTTACAAAATCAAAGAACGGATTACCAAAAATTACAGCCAGTGGTTCTAGAGTCTATAATTTTGATTTTGATAAAGACGGTGATCAAGATTTATTGGTTTGCGGTAGGTTGGTGCCAGGGAATTACCCTTCTCCTGCGAAAACATATTTGTTAGAAAATAAAACAAGTAACGGAACTGTCTTGTTTGAAGATATAACCGAGAAATATATTTCTGAATTTCAAAATTTAGGAATGGTTACAGCGGCTAGTTTGGTAGATGTTGATGGTGATGGTTGGCAGGATATTGTTCTTGTTGGTGAGTGGATGCCTATTCGAGTTTTTAAAAATAATGAAGGGAAAAACTTTGTTGAAAGCTCTATGGATTTAGGATTAGAGAGAACAACAGGTTGGTGGTTTTCACTTGAAAGTGGAGATTTTGATAATGATGGAGATATAGATTTTATAGCAGGAAATTTAGGTTTGAATTATAAATACAAATCATCTGAAGATGAGACTTTTGATATTTATTTTAATGATTTCGATCAGAATGATAAAAAGGATATTGTGTTGAGTTACTATAATGAAGGAAAGAAATTTCCAGTGAGGGGAAGGTCATGTTCTTCTTCTCAGGTAGGAATGATTAAGAAAAAATTTAAAACCTATAATAAATTTGCAGAAGCAACTTTAGATGATGTTTATGGAGAGGAAAATTTGGAGAAATCATTGCACTATCAAGTAAATACTTTTGCAACGAGTTATATCGAAAATAAAAATGGAGAATTTATAGTCCATCAATTGCCAAATGAGGTACAGCTGTCTAGTGTAAACGGTTTGATAGTAAAAGACTTTGATAAAGACGGTAATTTGGATGTTTTAGCTGCGGGTAATCTTTATGCTTCTGAAATTGAAACACCTCGAAATGATGCAGGTACAGGAGTCCTATTGTTAGGAGATGGTAAAGGTAAATTTCAAGCAAAACAAATAGCAGAATCTGGGTTCTATGCTCCAAATGACGCGAAGGATTTGAAGTTGATACAAGTAGGGGACCAAACCAAAGTTATGGTGTCTAATAACAATGATTTTCTTCAATTTATAGATGTATTAAAACAATAATGGAATGAGAAATTACCTTCTGTTTTCTTTTCTAACCTTCATAGTAAGTTGTGCTACGGATTTAAAAGATTCAACTTCTAAACCAACCTTGTTTGAAAGTGTTAAGGCAGAAGATTCAGGAATTCAATTCAACAACTTGATTTCTGAAGATGCAAACAATTTTTTCATGGTCTATAACTATGCCTACAACGGCGGCGGTGTTGCAACGGGAGATATAAATAACGACGGCTTAACGGATCTTTATTTTACCGGGAATCAGGTTTCGAACAAATTATACTTGAATCAAGGGAACTTTGAATTTAGAGATATTACCGAAGATGCTGAGGTTTCGGGAGAGAAAGGCTGGAGTAATGGTGTTGTAATGACGGATGTAAATGGTGATGGTTTTTTAGATATTTATGTGTGTAAAGGAGGTTGGAAAGGTTCGCTTAAAGAAAGAGCTAATTTACTTTATATAAATAATGGAGATTCAACTTTTACTGAAAGTGCCCAAGAGTTAGGTTTGGCAGATGAAGGTTTTTCTATGATGGCTTCATTCTTTGATATGGATAACGATAACGATTTGGATATGTATTTAATCAATCGTCCTCAAAAGTTTAATGGAACCCATAGCTCTGTCAGAAAAGGAAAAGCTGATGAAAACCCTTTGTATCGACATAAACTGTATGAAAATGTGGATGGACACTTTATAGATGTCGCTTTAAACTCGGGTATTAAAGAGACTTATTCTTTTGGTCTTGGATTGGCCACGTCCGACTTGGATAAAGATGGTCTGGTAGATATCTATGTTGCAAATGATTATTTTGAAAGCGATTATTATTTTAAGAATAAGGGTTCTAAACAGTTCAATCAAGAAATTAGCTCGTTTTCCAATCATGTTGCCTTCTATGGAATGGGAGTAGATGTGGTTGATTTTAACAATGATGGTTTTGAAGATTTAATCGAGTTAGACATGACTCCTTCGGATCATGAAAGGTCAAAAATAAATATGGCGTCTATGGATGTCAAAGCCTATAATAGAATATTGGCTGAGGGAAATCATTATCAATACATGCATAACATGTTGCAAATTAATAACGGTAACGGTTTTTTTAGCGAGGTAAGTCAGTTTGCCGGTGTTGCGAAAACTGATTGGAGCTGGAGTTGTTTAGGGGCCGATTTTGATAATGATGGATTTAGAGATTTATTTATATCGAACGGTTTTCGTAGAGATGTTTTTGATAAGGATGTGAGTCAGGAGTTTAAAACGTATACAAGTTCTTCGGAAAAGAAAAATAGATCTAAAGAAGACAATTTGAAACACATAGTAAATATGTACAAGGAAAATAAAATTCCAAATCATGTTTATAGGAACAAAGGAAATTTAAAATTTGAGTCAAAAATAAAAGAATGGGGCTTGGAGACGGTTAGTTTTTCAAATGGAGCTTCTGTGGCCGATCTTGATAATGATGGGGATTTAGATTTAATTGTAAATAATATAAACGATAAAGCCTTTGTCTATAAAAACAACTCAGAAAAAAACGGGAATAATTATTTAAAAATCAAACTGAATGGACCTCAAAAAAACAGAAAAGGTTTAGGTGCAAAAATTACTATTTATCATAAAGATAGTATTCAGTATCATGAGTTGAAAAATGTTAGAGGTTATTTGTCTTCAGTAGAATCGATTGCTCATTTTGGCCTGGGGAAAATTTCTAAAATAGATTATGTGGAGGTATTATGGCCTGATTCGAAACAAAATATTCTATATTCTTTAGATGCAAATCAATTAGTAGGCATTGATTATAGCAAAGCAATAAAAGTCCATAGAATTCCTCATAAAAGTAAGGAGACTGTATTTGTAGATATTACAGAGAAGGCCTTTAATGGAGTAGATATTTCTCATAAAGAAAATACATATGACGATTTTAGAGATCAAATATTGCTGCCGCATAAATTATCTACAGAAGGACCCTGTATTTCAGTTGCGGATGTAAATAACGATGGGTACGAAGATTTTTTTATTGGAGGATCTCACAGTTTTCCGGGTAGAATATTTCTGCAAACTAAAAATAAGACCTTTGTTGCGTCTGTTCAAAATTCAATAGCAAAGGATAAAGGCTATGAAGATGTAGATGCTGTCTTTTTTGATGCCAATTCAGATGGGTTTCAAGATTTGTATGTTGTAAGTGGTGGAAGTGAGTTTCAGAATGGGTCAAGGGCTTATCAAGATAGACTTTATCTAAATGATGGCAATGGAAAATTTAAGAGCAGCAGTATTTTGCCAAAAATAAATTCAAGCGGTGGTTGCGTGTTGCCTTTAGACTATGATGCTGATGGCGATTTAGATTTATTTGTGGGGGGACGATTGGTTCCTAAAAAATATCCAAAAGCCCCAAAAAGTTATTTGTTGGAAAATAGAAACGGAGTGTTTGTTGATGTAATTGATGCTGTAGCTCCATCTTTAGAATATATTGGTTTAGTTACGGATGCAGCCTTTGAAGATATAAATTCCAATGGTGTGAAAGAATTAATTGTAGTGGGTGAATGGATGCCAATTACGGTTTTTGAAGTAAAGAAAAATAGCTTTGAGAAAAGTGAGGAGTTAGGAATAGAAAAGTCTCATGGATGGTGGAATTGTATCACAGCAAGTGACATTGATGCAGACGGTGATATGGATTTTGTAGTTGGGAACTTAGGTAAGAATTACAAATTTAAAGCAAGTCAAGAAAAACCATTTTATGTCTTTGCTTCCGACTATGACAATAATGGTACAAATGATGTTTTTTTAGCGAAGAACTATAAAAATAAAATTGTTCCGGTAAGAGGTAAAGAATGTTCCACACAACAATTGCCAGGTCTTGATCAAAAATTTAAATCATATGAGCAGTTTGCAAAAGCGGATATAAATGATGTATTAGGTGCTAGTGAAAAATCTTCAGTAAAACATAAAGCGTATGAATTTAATTCAGTTGTTTTAAGAAATAATAAGGGAGTTCTTACAATGGAAAACTTACCCTATCAAGCTCAGTTTTCCACGGTTCAATCCGTCTTGGTCGATGATTTCACAAATGATGGTTTAAAAGATGTTTTAATAGCAGGAAATAGATTTAATGTAGAAGTAGAAACTACACGTGCGGATGCTTCTGTAGGTTTGTTTTTGCAAAGTGATGCTCACGGAAATTATATACCATCAAGTGCTATAGAAAGTGGAGTTTTCTTAAAAAACAACACAAAAGAACTGAAGACTATTTTATTAGGGAATAGAAGTAAAAAAACCTCCAAAGGGATTCTTGTCGGGGTAAATAATAATAGCACGCGATTGTTAAAAGCTTCGAGTCAAAATTAAAAACTTATGAGAAATTTTCTTTTATGTATAACGTTCTGTGTAGGGAGTTGTCTGTTCGCGCAAAAGACTTCCAGTAACGAAGATGTATTTGTTATAAATGATCAAGAGTATCTTGAAAAAAGAGGAGCCAATGTGATGTTAGCGCATGATTTTTATCCTGAAAGTCATCAAGGTGGGGTTGGGATTATTCAAAATGGTATTAGAGTTGCTACGAATGGAGATTTAAGATTGGAGCCTACGCCAGGGCAATGGCAGCCAGTTCCTAAGGTAGGGAAACGTAAAGTGGATTTAAAACGTCAATCGATAAGTGTGCAAATGCAATATCCTGATGATGATAAAAAAACGGGATTTAATCCTATTGTGTATCCAGATTTGGAATTGAAATATTCATTACGAGTAGAGCCTTCAGGAAAGTCTTTTAAAATTATTGTTGATTTAGAAAATCCATTGCCAAAAAAATGGCTAGGAAAAGTAGGGATGAATATTGAGTTTTTTCCAGCTGAATTATTTGGAAAATCCTATTATATGGATGAAGCATTTGGAATTTTCCCACGTCAATTAAATGGGCCAGGTTTCTATGATACTGACGGAAACTATCAGATAAAACCAATGGCAAAAGGAAATAAATTGGTAGTAGCACCTGAAAACTCAACACAGACTATACAAATAGAAAACTTACGTGACAATCAATTAGAACTCATTGATGGTCGTGCACAGCATAACAACGGGTGGTTTGTAGTTCGCTCATTGATACAGGAAAATAAAACAAAGAATGCCATAGAGTGGTTGGTGACACCTTCTACAGATTCTGAATATATGTATAAGTCTGTTGTTCAGGTTTCACAAGTAGGATATCATCCTAAACAAGAAAAAATTGCGATTATTGAAACGGATAAAAGAGATGACGGTATTGAGGAAATTCATTTATTAAGAGTTAATAATACCGGAGGGTTTACAGCAATAAAATCTGTTGTTCCAACAAAATGGGGTCCGTTTTTACGCTATCAATATTATCAGTTTGATTTTTCTGAAGTAGAAAAACCGGGAATGTATGTAATACGATATAAAGATCAGACAACACATAGTTTTCAAATTAATGAATCCGTTTTAGAAAGAAATGTTTGGCAGTCAACATTAGAATGTTTTCTACCAGTTCAAATGTGTCATATGAGGGTTAATGACCGTTATAAAGTTTGGCATGGCCGTTGTCATTTAGATGATGCCCGAATGGCGCCGGTAAACACGAATCATTTTGATGGTTATGAACAAGGAGAAAGTACATTGAGTCCATATAAATCAGGAGAAATTGTATCTGGTTTGAATGTGGGAGGATGGCATGATGCTGGAGATTATGATTTAAGAATAGAATCGCAAGCGGCAACGATAGAAGGATTGTCACAGATTTATGAATTGTTTGATGTCTCTTATGATAACACAACTATTGATCAAGAAAATAAAGTTGTAGAGCTGTTTCAACCAGATGGAAAACCGGATATACTACAGCAGATTGAACATGGAGCTTTAACTATTGTTGCAGGCTATAAAGCATTGCATAGATTTTATAGAGGAATAATAGTTCCTACGAATAGGCAATATGTATTGTTAGGAGATCCATTAAATCATAGTGATAACATTCCTTTTGCTAAGGAGGGAAGTATGTACCAAGATGTAGATAACTTTTATGAAAAAACAGGTAATTCCATGCAGTTTAGTCCGAATAGCAAGGCCATTGAACAAGGGCTGTTTGGAGCTCCCGATGATCGATGGGTGTTTACTGAAAATAATTTAAAAAGAAGTTACCAAACGGCTGCTTCGTTAGCGGTAACCTATAGAGCACTCAAAAATTATAACTCTAAACTTGCAGAAGATTGTCTTTCTATAGCTAAAGAAGTTTGGGAAGCTGCTGCTGACGATAATTCTCCTCAAAAAATAAATTTAGCAATAGCTTTATTTCAATCAACAAAATTAGAGAAATATAGTGACTTTTTAGTGTCGGAAGAACGCGTATTAGTGAAGGGTATTTCAAAATATGGATGGAAAATAGGTCCGGTTTTATCTTCTATCAATGACGAAAAATTTCAACAGAAAATAAAGAAATCAGTTGGAGAATATTTTTTAGAAATTGAAAAACTAGAAAAAGAAACACCTTATGGAGTGCCGTACAAACCTAATATTTGGGGTGCAGGATGGGGAATTCAACATTTTGGTGTTGAGCAATATTATCTTCATACTAGCTATCCGGATATTTTTGACACAAAATATATGATCAACGCTATGAATTTTATTTTGGGAGTGCATCCAGGTGTCAATACATCTTCGTTTGCCTCCGGAGTGGGAGTGCGTTCAATAACACAAGCCTATGG
>NZ_JAQWGB010000176.1 GCF_029238425.1 Flavicella sp. | reverse complement strand
ACAAAATATGGAAACCGCAAAAAAAATAGCAATCAAAATTGGCTCTAATGTACTTACACTTGCCTCTGGCTTACCAGACAAGGAGCGTATTGCTCATATTGTAGCACAAGTGGCTGATTTAAAAAAAGCGGGATTTCAGGTTATTTTGGTTTCTTCTGGAGCTGTGGCAGCTGGAAGAAGTATTGCCAATGTACAAAGTTCAAATGCTGTTAGCAGACGTCAAGTTTTGGCTTCTATTGGACAGATAGAGTTGATGGGAATTTATAACAAAGAATTTATCATTCATGATCTTCTTTGCTCTCAGGTATTGGTTACCAAAGAATCTTTTAGAACACGTCAACATTATTTAAATATCAAAAACTGTTTAGAGGCGTTGTTGGAAAACAATGTAACACCAATTATCAATGAAAATGATGTGGTTTCTATCACAGAATTAATGTTTACAGATAATGATGAATTATCTGGATTGGTTGCGTCTATGATTACAGCAGAAAGTCTGATATTACTTTCTAATGTAGACGGCATTTACACAGCACATCCTAATGAACCAGGAGCTGAATTGATCAAAGAATACAAAGACGAAACCGTAGATTTAGAGGACTCTATTTCAGATGTAAAATCAGAATTTGGTCGTGGTGGAATGCTTACCAAAGCGAATACTGCCAAACAAATAGCCAGTCTTGGTATTGATGTTTATATTGGAAATGGAAACAAAAACAATATTGTAAAAGCATTATTACAAAAAGAAACAGGGACCTTTTTTAAAGCTGCGGAAACGAACACTTCTCCTATCAAAAAATGGGTAGCCCAAGCTGGTGATTTTAGCCAAGCTAAAATTATCATCAACCAAGGAGCAAAAGAAGCTTTGTTATCTTCCAATGCTAGTAGCGTACTTCCCATTGGGGTGGTCGCTATTGAGGGCTCTTTTAAAAAAGGAGACGTTATCAACATTTTTGATGAAGAGAAAAACAATATTGGTTTAGGAAAAGTTGCATACGATTCCGAAAAAGCCAATTCATATATAGGACAAAGAGATCATAATGCATTAGTACATTACAATTATCTTTTCTTGAATTAATCTTGAGTTACACAAAGCTCACCCGCAATTTATTGCACAAAAACAATTAAAATGAACACACAAGATACTTTTAAAGCCGTAAAAAAAGCCAGTAGAGAATTGGTTTCACTATCTGCTGATACTATAAATACCGTTCTAAAAGAGCTTGCTGAATTAGCAGTCTCTAGAACAGAAGAAATCTTAATTGAAAACCAAAAAGATTTAGACAGAATGGACAAAAACGATCCTAAATACGATCGTTTGTTATTATCTGAAGAAAGAATACAAGGAATCGCTCAAGACATTATCAATGTTTCTAACCTAACTAGTTCTGTAGGAGAAATCTTATCAAAAAAAGAATTGGAAAATGGTTTGAAAATCTCAAAGGTACGCGTACCAATGGGAGTCATTGGTATCATTTATGAAGCGCGTCCAAACGTGTCTTTTGATGTTTTTTCTCTATGCTTTAAAACTCAAAATGCTTGTATTCTAAAAGGAGGAAGCGATGCTGAATTTTCTAATAAGGTGATTGTAGGAATTATAAAAGAAATATTAGAAAAACACAATATCAACACAGATGTCGTAACGCTTTTACCAACAGACCGTCAAGCAACGGCAGACATGTTAACTGCAACGGATTATGTTGATTTGATCATTCCAAGAGGAAGTCAAGGTTTGATCAACTTTGTGAGAGACAATGCCAAAGTTCCAGTTATTGAAACGGGAGCAGGAATTGTACACACTTATTTTGATGCCAGTGGAGATATTGAAAAAGGAAAGAACATTGTTGTCAACGCAAAAACTAGAAGAGTTAGTGTTTGTAACGCTTTAGACTGTTTATTGATCCATGAAAACAGGCTTGAAGACTTAAGTACAATCACAAATGCTTTGATCGAAAAAGAAACGGAAATCTACGCTGACGAAAAAGCTTATGCAAGCATCAAAGGTTCGTACCCAGAAAATTTGTTACATATGGCAGATGAAACTCATTTTGGAACTGAATTTTTATCGAATAAAATGTCAATAAAAACAGTTTCTGATTTGAATGAAGCTGTGAGTCATATTGCTGATTATAGTTCTAAGCACAGTGAAGCAATCGTTGCAGAAGACGAGGACGTGATTGAAAATTATTTAAACAATGTAGATGCCGCAGCCGTGTATGCGAATAGCTCAACTGCATTTACGGATGGTGCGCAATTTGGACTGGGTGCAGAAATTGGAATTAGCACTCAAAAACTGCATGCTCGTGGCCCAATGGCATTAGAGGAAATCACTACTTACAAATGGATTGTAAGAGGTGATGGACAAATAAGAAGTTAGGCTCTTAATTATAACTTAAAATACCCGCAATTCTGTTGCGGGTATTTTTTTGATGTTTATCTTTACTAGAAAAAATAGATGCATTTTTTCTTAGACCATCATGAATCCAAATTACCCGATGTAAAAACAACTATTTTTACAACGATGAGTCGTTTGGCAATGGAAAACAATGCCATCAACCTTTCTCAAGGATTTCCAGATTTTGATTGTCCAAAATTACTACTTGAAGAAACTCAAAAAGCGTTAACCTCTCAGCACGATCAATATGCTCCCATGGCAGGTGCTCTTTCACTCAGAGAGGAAATTGCAAACAAAATAGAGAAATGCTATCAGCAAACCTATTGTCCGGAATCTGAGATTACCGTTACGGCAGGAGCCACTCAAGCCCTCTACACGGCGATTTCTGCATTTATCAAACCAAAAGACGAAGTAATTGTTATAAAACCATCTTACGACTGTTATGAGCCTGCAATCAAAGTAAATGGTGGCATCGCAGTAAATTTTCAACTAACCGCTCCTGATTATAAAATAAACTGGCAAGAATTTTCAAAAAAAATAAATGCAAACACCAAAATGATTATTCTAAATAGTCCTAACAATCCAAGTGGGACTATACTTGAAAAATCGGATATGTTAGCCTTAGAGAAAATCGTAAAAAACACCTCCATCTTACTGCTCTGCGATGATGTTTACGAACATATTATTTATGACGGAAATCAACATCAAAGCGCTTGTATGTTTCCAGAACTTAAGAAAAGAGCTCTTATCTGCTCGTCCTTCGGAAAAACATATCACATTACAGGTTGGAAAATTGGGTACTGTCTCGCTCCTAAAGAATTGATGAATGAATTTAGAAAAGTACACCAATACAATGTTTTTAGTGTGCATCATCCTTCTCAAATAGCGTTAGCCAATTTCTTAAGAAAATCTGATGACTACCTAGAATTACACCATTTTTATCAAAATAAAAGAGATTTCTTTTTGAAGGCTATTCAGGGGTCTAAATTTGATTTTACCCCAACTCAAGGAACCTATTTTCAAATCTTAGATTATGCTAAAATTACAGAGGAAAAAGATATGGACTATGCACAACGTCTTGTAAAAGAACATAAAATTGCAGCCATTCCTTTTTCTCCCTTCAATACTATCTCCAACTCAAAAGTGTTACGATTTTGTTTTGCTAAAAAAAATGACACTTTAGAAAAAGCAGCTGAAATATTATGCAAGATCAATTAAAAGTACATCTGATTCAGACAGATACAGTTTGGAAAAACATTACGGAAAACATAGAAAATATTTCTCAAAAAATCAGTCAAATAACGGAACAAGCCGATTTATTTGTATTGCCAGAAATGTTTAGTACTGGTTTTGTAATGGAACCGTCTGAAGTAGCGGAGCCAATGGATGGCACTGCTGTTACTTGGATGATTGATACTGCGAAATCAAAAGATTGCGCCATTACCGGAAGTTTAATTATCAAAGAAAACAACAAATTTTATAACCGTTTGATTTTTGTTCACCCTTCAGGAGAGATAGAATATTACAACAAAAAACACTTGTTCTCTCATGCTGGAGAAGACAAGGTATACACGACTGGAACGGAAAGAAAAATAATTGAATACAAAGGCTGGAAAATTGCCGCTTTTGTTTGCTATGATCTCAGATTCCCTGTTTGGTCTAGAAATACAGAAAATTATCATATCGCTTTATATGTGGCCAATTGGCCTAAAACAAGAATCAATGCCTGGGACATATTATTAAAAGCAAGAGCTATTGAAAATATATGCTATACCATAGGAGTAAACAGAATTGGTATTGATGCCAACGAGCTTGAATATATAGGGCATTCTCAAATAACAAACCCTTTAGGTAACAACATAAAAAAATCTACCATAGCTGTTGAAGATATCATTAGCACCACTTTGTACAAAGCGGAAATTTTAAAAGACAGAAAAGATTTCAAATTTTTAGAAGATCGAGATGACTTCCAACTTAAAAACTAAGACATGCATCAGTTAAGCAATAAAAATATTCAAATAAAAATCAATAAAACAGGAGCGGAATTATCTAGTATTGTTTCTCTCATAAACAACAAAGAATATCTCTGGAGAGGAGACACCAATTTTTGGGGTGGTCAAGCCCCCATCCTATTCCCTTTTGTAGGAAGATTGAAAGAGGACACTTTTATTGAAAATGGCAAAACTTATCATCAAAAACAACACGGTTTTTTTAGAAGAAGTGATGCGATCAAACTTATTGAAGCAACCGACACTAAACTTACATTCTCAATACAACATTCAGCGGAAACCTTAGACGTTTATCCTTATAAATTTGAATTCAAAACAAGCTATGCACTAATTGAAAACAAAATCAAAATAGAACATACAGTAATCAATTTAGGGGACAAAACCATGTATTTTTCCATTGGAGAACACCCGGCTTTTAATTGCTCGCTACGCAATCCAAATGAAAGTTACGAAAATTGCTCCTTAGAATTTGAACAGCCAGAAACCGATGTTACTTGGAATATAAGTGAGGAAGGTCTTTTGGATGGAACCACGAGAGAATTTCTCAACCAAACAAAAATTTTAAATCTAGATAAAAGTACTTTTGACAGAGATGCCTTAGTTTTTAAAAAGCTAACATCCAATAAAGTGACCCTTAGCAATAGAGAAGAAGGCCCATTAATCACAGTTGAGTTTGCCGACTTTCCATTTTTAGGAATTTGGTCTAAACCCAATGCTCCTTTTGTTTGTATTGAACCATGGCAAGGATATGCAGATTCCGTTCATAGCTCACAAAAAATTGAAGAGAAGGAAGCAATTAGCTCTTTGGAAGCCGGAAAAAAACATATCGCAACTTATTCCATTGAAATACATTCTTGATGCAATAAAAAACCCTTACTAATTTAGTAAGGGTTTTTTTAAGTTTATTTTACAACCAATGGATTCATCCACTTGAATTTGTAGTCCGTATCTGGTACTGTAATCCTACTTGCAATTCTGGTCATTCTTTCAGGCAAGCGCATTAAATATGTTCTTGCTTTATCTGCTTCTGGAGTCAAACCTGTAAATTTATCAATCTCCCAAGCTTTTAATAATTTTTGTAAAATATCAATATAGTCAAAAGCAGAATACACTCCTGATCTTTGAGCTACATCAGAAAACTGATCAAACAAAGAAGCTTTTTTACCGAATGATTCTCTCAAATACATTGCCGGCATTTCAATTTTATGCTTCATCATGTCACAAAATGCAATCATCATTTCTGACGGATCTACTGCAAATATCTGACGGATAAATTCTACATATGCTAAATGGTGTCTCATTTCATCACCAGCAATAATTTTTGACATTTTTGCCAAACCTTTCATACCTGCTTTACGTGCAATTTTTGCTACGTTATTATGAGAAACATAGGTTGCCAATTCTTGAAAACTAGTATATACAAAAGTTTTATAAGGATCTCTCGCGGTTCCAATATCAAAACCATCTGCTACTAAATGCTGCGTTGTAATTTCTACTTCACGCATATTTACACGTCCAGAAAGGTAAATATATTTGTTCAAAACATCTCCATGGCGATTTTCTTCGGCTGTCCATCTACGAATCCAGCTAGACCATCCTTTTTGTTCTCCATGCTGATCAATACCATCCAAATCTAACAACCAAGACTCGTAGGTTGGTAACGCTTCTTCCGTAATCATATCCCCTACCAAGGACACCCAAAAATCATCATCTAAATCCTTAGACAACTCTCTTATTTCCTTTACTTCATCAATGAAAGTATCAGATTGAGGGTTTGGTAAAAAATCTGTAGGCTGCCATATTTCTTCCGGAGAAATCAAAAACTTACCAAAAGTAGTTTCAATATCTTTTTCCAGAGTTAACATAACCTCTTTACGAACGTTGTTTATTGACATAATATTCTTTTAAATCTGCTTATAGCTTACAAAGTTACTGAGTTTTTTATAGTTTCCTCTACTTTTTGAAATAAATCATTAAATTCCATGGAATTTACAGCTATAGGCTCGTGCACTTCAAGTTTCAAATGAACTCCAATGCCTAAAGGAAAGGCCCCGTTTTCTACCAACTTCCAAGAATTATTAATGGTTAGTGGCACTACATATGCCGATGGAGCATATTTAGAAATAATCTTCAGGCCGTTCACTGAAAACTTTTTAGGTTTCCCATCTTTACTTCTTGTACCTTCAGGAAAAATAACTCCTGCCCAATTATTCTTTTCAATTTTTTTTCCAAACTTGGCTAATGCCGTCAAAGCCTGTTTAGGATCATCTCTATCAATCAATACAGATCCTCCATTTCTTAAATTAAAAGAAACACTTGGAATTTTTGCACCCAATTCTTTTTTAGAAACAAACTTTGTGTGGTATTTTCTAAAATACCAAGATATGGGTGAAATTTCATTTGCACTTTGATGATTGGAAACTATAATCAAAGGAACTCCTTCAGGAATTTCCACATTCTTAGTAAATGTAATCCTAGTTCCCAAAGCATATAAAGTCCACAATAAAAAATAATTTAGCAAATCCACCGATTTTTTGTGCGCGGAATATCCTAATACATTCAAACAAAACCATTGAATAGGATGAAATACACAGATAAAAAAACCGAATAATAGATAGTGTATTATCGAAAGTGGATATGCTAATAATTTTTTCATTCTAATTTATTTTAGTCGATTCTAATTAGAACCACTGACCCCAAGGAATTCTTGTCAAAATCAATAACAAAGCAACTCCGTAAAATATCACGAATGTTTTGAATTTTGAAGTATCATCTACTTGTTTCTTGTGTTTTGACCATCCAACTGTGATCAGAGCAATTGCTAAAATCATTGTAATTGGATGCTCTACCGCCAACAATCTGCTTTCAGCATTTTTCATAATTGGTCCCATTCCAGTAACCTTCATTGCTTTGTATATAGGTGACATAAAATACCAGCCCAAACCAATTAACAATTGAATATGAGATACAATTAAAGTAAACAAACCTAAACGTAGATCTTTCTCTTTAAATTCTTTTTTTGATGTGTAACCTATGATTGCATTTACAACAGCTACAATTAAAATTACCAATACTAAATAAGCCCAATAAGAATGTACTTGTTTCATAATTTATTTTAAGTTTTTATGATTACAAATGTAGTAAAAACTACAGTGAAAATTTTTTAATTTATTCAGAAGACGATTTTAGAAAAATACCTGAATAAATGGTGAGAATGGAGATGCATAAATATTCGTACTCTCATCGTACAGTACATCGTAACGAAATCCAATAACCACATTATTCATACGGTAACCTGCTCCTAAGTGCAAGGCTTGATAACTATAATCGTTATCCAAGTCGAATCTTTTATCATTTTCGTTTATAAATATCTGTTCCAATTCTGCTGATAATTGAATTTGTTGAATAGGTGTATAAATTGCTAATATAGACCCTCCATAATTGTATCGATCTACATCGATATTTTTAAAGTTAGTATACCCAAAACTTACTGTGGCACCTGCCGCTATCTTTTCATTAAACTGATAAATAGCTGCTGGTGATATTGTTCCGCTAAAAACATCATTCGCAAAACTCACGGTAAAACGACCTCCATAGCGCATATTATCCCATGAAAAACCATCACTGGATTTATTTTGTGCCATACTTATAGTAGCAAGCATTAAAAATAAAACTCCTAAAAAAACTTTCTTTTTTACAAACATCTCTTTTTTTTCGCGCTAATATCAACATAATTGGTCTTACAGAAAAACCATTTTTAATTTAAAATTCTTACAGAAACAAAAAAGGCTTTCAAATTATTGAAAGCCTTTTTTTATATCCTCTTAATTTCTTAAGAATTGTATTTCTCAGCATAAATTTTATTTGCTAAAACTTTTCCTAATTCTACTCCCCACTGATCGTAGCTATAGATATTCCAAACAATTCCTTGAACAAAAATCTTGTGTTCGTACATAGAAATCAACTTTCCTAAAGAAGCTGGAGTCAATTTTTTAATCAAAATGGAGTTACTTGGCTTATTCCCTGCAAATACTTTAAACGGTACCACGGCATCAGCTGTTTTACCTTCAGCAACAACTTCTTCTTTGGTTTTACCATTAGATAAAGCCTCTTGCTGTCCGTAATAATTAGACATCAATTTATTATGATGCTCAGTTTTCCCATACAATGATTCTTCATAGCCAATAAAATCACAAGGAATTAATTTAGTTCCTTGGTGTACTAATTGCATAAATGCATGTTGCATGTTTGTCCCTGTACTTCCCCAAACAATAGTTCCCGTTTGGTAATCAATAGTTTCTCCGTTTCTATCTACACTTTTACCATTACTTTCCATAATTGCTTGTTGCAAGTACGGAGATAATTTTTCTAGGTATTGAGAATAAGGCAAAATAGCCTCCGTTTCCGCTCCATAGAAATTATTATACCAAACACTTAACAAAGCCAATACTACAGGAATATTTTCTTCAAAATCTGCTGTTTCAAAATGAGTATCCATTTCTTCAGCACCTGCTAACAAAGCTTTAAAATTATCAAACCCTACAGCCAAACTAATTGAAACTCCAACGGCACTCCATAAAGAGAAACGTCCACCTACCCAGTTCCACATTGTGAAAACATTTGCAGCATCAATACCAAAATCAGCAACCGCTTGAGCATTGGTAGAAACTGCAGCAAAATGCTTCGCTACATCAGCTTCTGTAGCAGATTCTAAGAACCAACTTTTAATAGTTTGTGCGTTTGTAATTGTTTCTTGTGTTGTAAATGTTTTAGAAACGATTAAAAACAAAGTAGTCTCTGGGTTTAAATTTTTGATTACTTCAGAAACATGATCACCATCTACGTTAGACACAAAATGTACGTCCAAAGGAGTCTTGTAATATTTCAAAGCATCTACTACCATTTGAGGTCCTAAATCAGATCCTCCAATACCAATATTTACAACATCGGTGATTGATTTACCTGTATACCCTTTCCAGTCTCCTGAAACTACAGTATTTGTAAATTCTTCTATTTTGTTTAAAGTCTGCTGCACATCCTCAACAACATTTTCTCCCTCAACAACTACTTTTTTATCTGACTTACATCTTAAAGCCGTATGCAAAACTTCTCTTCCTTCGGTAGCATTTATTTTAGCTCCTCCGAAATAACTAGAAATAGCTCCTTTCAAATCTACTTCATTTGCCAATTCAACTAACAACTTCATCGTTGTAGCGTCTATTCTGTTCTTTGAGAAATCAATATTAAAATCGTTGTTCTCAATAGAAAATTCTTCTTTTCTGTTACTGTTCGCAGCAAACAACTCTCTTAAATGAACATCTTTCGTTTCATTGTAATGTTTTGCTAATTTTTCCCAAGCTTGGGTTTTCGATGGATTTACATTTTTTAATGCCATAATTTCGAATTTTACTTTGTTTTGATTTTTTATTCCTCAAACTTCAAATCATCCAATTCCTCTTTTATAGACTGGATAAATTCAAGATAATGAGGCTTTATTGATTTTTTCATTGGCTCTGCGGCCGGTAATTTTTGTTTCAAAGGATCTACCTGTACTCCGTTTTTCCAAAAACGATAACAAACATGAGGACCAGACGTACTCCCTGTCATCCCCACAGTTCCAATAACCTGTCCTTGTTTTACATAGTCTCCTACTTTTACTTTCCTCTTTTTCATATGAAGGTACTGCGTAGAATAAGTAGAATTATGTCTGATTTTCACATAATTTCCATTGGCCCCTTTGTATCGAGATTCAATGACTCTTCCGTTTGCTGTACTCATAATAGGACTTCCCACTGGGGCGGCAAAGTCGGTTCCTTTATGGGCTTTCACCCTACCGTAATGCGCAATTTTTCTTTTTAAATTATATCTTGAAGAAATTCTACTAAATTTTAAAGGAGCCTTTAAAAAAGCACGACGTAGGTGATGTGCCTCTTCATCATAATACTCTTCAATTTGCATGATGGTATCTGCCACATAGCTAAATGCATAGAAAGGTTTTCCTACATGCTCAAAATAGGCCGCTTTGATATTTCCAATTCCCGCTGGAATGGTGTCATCAATAAACTTTTGTTCGTAAATCACTTTGAATTTATCATTCTTTTGCAATCTAAAAAAGTCAATTGTCCAGGCATAAATTTCTGACAAATCATTGGCAAGTACCGGATTTACTCCCTGAGCATCCAAAGATTGAGATAAAGAACTGGTGATGGTTCCTTGTCCTTTTTTAATGATAGTGGTCACCTTTCTTTTTCCTTTTTCAGCAGTAATTACAGAGTCTTTAAAATCAACTATTGTATAATTAATCAAATCATTTTGATAAATAAATACTTGTGCTTTTTCCGTGGAATCTTTTTTTGCTAAAATCGTATAAGGCTTTCCGGCTCTTAAACGGCGGACATCAAATGTACTTTTGATTTTTTTAGAAATTTCTAAAATCTTTGGATACCAAATATGATGACGGTCTAATATTTCACCAAAACTTTCTCCATGGTTGATAGTATCATTAATTACCTTGTAATTGTCTAAGTTATATCCAAATTTAATTCTTGGTTTTTTAATTTCCGCAGCGGTCTCTGACTCCTTAGAACTGGAAGTTTCATCAGAACATGAAATAAAAAAAATCGCGGTGATTAAAAATAAATACGAAAATCTCAAAAGGTAACTTTTTAGTAAGGCGCAAATTTACGTTTTTTCTATTTATTTTTCGGGAAAAGAATGAGTCAATCCTTTGTAACTTGTCAAATCCATTTTCGCAGAACCAACCGCCAAAGAAGCCTTCATTCGAATCGGAATTTTATTCTTATCTGCCGATATCCAAATAGTTAAACTTTCATTCTCTTTAAAAATTCTTCCTTTCTGCACATAGGGGCGAAATTTATAACAAGGAATTTTTCCATACTTAGAAGAAACCACCTCATTGCCTAAAAGCTTCAATTTAAAAGCAAACATTTCTCCATCAATAAAAATTTGCAATTTGATAGATTCCCCAACTTTCATTGTATCTATTTTGGCACTTCTCATTTTATAAAATGCCGACAATATATCCTGCACATCTGCTATTGGATATTTTTTTGTTGTATTGTATTTATGATCTTCAACTCTAGCACTATCCTGTTCATAATCAAAATAAATATCTCTACTTAATTTATAACCTCCTTCTTTTACTCTACGAACAAAATGATCTGGAGCAAGTGTTTTTTTATTCACATAGGATTCGTATTGATCTCTCACCTTAAAAAAAATATTGGTCACCCCCACCGTCCAACCTTTTCCTACAAAATGATAAGATTCCTCCTTTTCAGAAACCGCCAATGTAGCATAGCCCGCATTTACAAAACCATAATGCACTCTGTATTTTAACTCTTCTCCATCCTGAAAAACTTTTTCTTCATTTTGAGACTGTGCTAAAACAGTTAAGAATAAGAATATGATATATATAAATTTCTGCATACTATTTATTGATTTTGCATTAGTAAGGCAATTTCAGTGCCAAAACTAAAAAGGCTTAACGAAGTTATCGTTAAGCCTTATAAATATATAATTTTTGTTTTTAAGAAAATCTTAAAATTACATTATGCTACTAATATCAACAACCTTTTCTATTTGAGGAGCATGTTTTTTAACAGAAGCTTCTACCCCATTTCTAAGCGTCATCTGATTGATAGAACACCCTACACAGGCCCCTTCCAACTTTACGGTTACTATATTATCTTCTATAGAAACTAGCGAGATATTTCCTCCATCAGAAACTAAAAAAGGACGAATTTCTTCCAATGCTTTCTCAACCGTTGCTGTTAATTCTTGTGATTCCATTTTTTATATTATGATTTATTTCTATTTATTTTTTTGGAGAGCAACCACTCATCGTTGTAATTTTCACAACTTCCGTTTCTGGCAACTCTTCATTTCTTATCAATAACTGAGACAGCATATTCTTTGTAATCTCATTGAAAGCCGTTTCTAAAACTGTATTTTCTTGCAATGCAACAGGGCGACCTACATCTCCCGCTTCTCTAATACTCTGCACCAAAGGAACTTCTCCAATAAACGCCGTATCAATATCCTCAGCTAAATTTTTAGCTCCATCTTGACCAAAGATATAATATTTATTTTCAGGAAGCTCAGCAGGCGTAAAATAACTCATATTCTCAACAATTCCCAAAACAGGAACCTTGATATTTTTCTGCTGAAACATAGCAACTCCTTTTTTAGCATCTGCCAAGGCAATATTTTGAGGTGTACTTACCACAACAGCTCCTGTTATAGGTAATGCCTGAACAATTGATAAATGAATATCTCCTGTTCCTGGAGGTAAATCAATCAAAAGAAAGTCTAACTCTCCCCAAGCCGCATCAAAAATCATTTGATTCAAAGCTTTTGAAGCCATAGGTCCTCTCCAAATTACTGCTTCATTCGGATTTGTAAAAAAACCTAACGAAAGTAATTTTACACCATAATTTTCAACAGGCTTCATTTTAGAGCGCCCATCCACATTCACAGAAATTGGTTTCTCTTGCGCTACATCAAACATTAAATGCATAGAAGGGCCATAAACATCTGCATCCAACACTCCTACTTTGAATCCCATTTTGGCCAATGAAATAGCAGTATTTGCAGTAATCGTAGATTTTCCTACTCCTCCTTTACCAGAAGCGATCGCAATGATATTTTGAATTCCAGGTAATTTTTTACCTTTTATCAAATTTGGATTCTCTTGCTCTTCTTTCGTTTTTTCAACTGCTTTTGTAGCAACATTCACTTTTACAACAGCCTTTTCTGAAACATTTTCAACAATTACTTTTGTAATTTCTGATTCAATTTTCTTCTTTGCCTGTAAGGTAGGATTTCCAATCTCTACATCGACAACTACCTCTTCACCAAAAATAACAATGTTCTTGACATTATTATTCTCTATCAAACTTTTCCCCTCACCAGGTGCCGTGATTGTCTCTAATACCTTTTGTATATCTTCTTTAAGAATGCTCATATTTCTGAAAATTTATGAGTGCAAAGATAACTTGAAAACTTTAAAAACGAATACTCCCACACAACTATTCTTAAGTC
>NZ_JAQWGB010000156.1 GCF_029238425.1 Flavicella sp. | reverse complement strand
TTAGATAAAATCAGCAAATCCGGTTACGATTCATTAAACCAAGAGGAAAAAAACCTTTTATTCAAACAAGGAAAAAAGAATTCATGAAAAACCTTTCCTTCATAGATAAAGTAATTTTCTTTTTCAATTCACTTGCAGCATTTTTTTTACTTGCTTCATATATCATCCCATTTGTCCCTCCAAAAGTTACGGCAACCGTTTCGGTATTGAGTCTGGGAATGCCAGTACTTATCATTGTTAATATTCTGTTTTTTATATTTTGGATCGTTAGAGTAAAAAAACAATTTTTCTTGTCGCTTTTAATTTTGGCCATCGGTTACCAGCATATCAATGCTTTTGTACAATTCGGAAACAATGAATCAATTAACAAGGATGACTCTATCAAAATAATGTCATACAATGTTCGTTTGTTTAATGCCTATAAATGGTCGAAAAAAAATGACTTGGATAAAAATATTTATGAATTTATCAACGTTAAATCACCAGACATAATCTCATTTCAAGAATACTATCCTAAAAAAGACATTCAGTTGAGGTATCCATATACGTATATTGTAAAAACTAAAAAATCAAGTGCCAGACAAGCTATTTATTCCAAACACAAAATAGTAAACAAAGGTTCTCTAGATTTCAAAAAATCAGGGAACAATTGTATATATGCAGATATAAAAACTAAAAATGACACCATAAGAATTTATAACTTACACTTGCAATCTTTTAGTATCGATAAAAACAAAAATAATTTTGGAGAAAAAGATTCGGAAAAACTATTTCATAAATTTACAAGTAGATTTATAAAACAACAAACACAAGTAGAAAAAATAATAAACCATGCCAAAAACACGCCATACAAAACAATTTTTATGGGGGATTTTAACAACACTGCTTTCTCTTGGGTATACAACCAACTAAGTAAAGATAAAAAGGATACTTTTATTGAGGCAGGTTCAGGGTTTGGGAAATCATTCGACTATATATTTCCATTTCGGATTGATTTTATCCTAACCGATACAAATATTAAAATACAAGAATTTCACACCTACAAAGTTAATTATTCTGATCATTACCCAATAATGACCAGAATAACTCTTTGAAATTAATACATTTGCAAAAACCAAATTATGAAAACATACGATGTTGCAGTTATTGGAAGCGGACCTTCAGGTGCTTCAGCTGCATTAAAATTAGCAGAAAATGGAATTTCTGTAGTACTTATTGAAAAAGAAACACTTCCAAGATATAAAACATGTGGAGGAGGCTTTGTCTATAGAGGAAGAAGACATATGCCTTTTGATGTAAGTTCAGTAGTTGAAAGAGAGTTTAATAAAATTGATATCTATTTTGATAAAGCTGGTATTCATTTAACGTCTGAAAGAGAAGAACCGATTATTAGTATGATCATGCGAGATGATTTTGACAATTTAATTGTTGAAAAAGCAAAAAAAGCAGGAATCACTTTGCTAGAAGATCATAAGTTAAAAGACATGACTTTTGGTGATTCTATCGCATTGCACACTTCTAAGGGAGATATTCAATCTAAATTTGTTATTGCTGCCGACGGAGCTTTGAGTCCAACAGCAAAATTAACTGGTTGGGAAGAAACTAGATATTTAATTCCAGCTTTAGAATATGAAGTAGAAGTATCACCTGAAGATTTTGAGCGACTTTCTAAAGAAGTACGTTTCGATTTTGATGCAGTTCCTTTAGGATATGGTTGGTCTTTCCCTAAAAAGAATCATTTATCTATTGGAGTCGCCTCGGCTCGTAGAACAAAAATTGATCTTAAAAAGCACTACCAAGAGTACTTAAAAACTTTAGGGATTAAAAACATCGTTAACGAGCAATTTCATGGATTTCAAATTCCGGTTACTCCTAGAGAAGATGGATATTTTAGAAAAAATGTATTGTTAGTCGGTGATGCTGCAGGTTTTGCAGATCCTGTAACTGCCGAAGGAATTTCAAACGCAATTTTAACGGGTGTCATGGCAGCAGAATCTATAATTGAAGCGAAACTAGACAGCAAGGAAACTGAAGCATTGTTTGACACTAAATTGAGTAAAGTATTACTTCCTGAGCTTAAAACAGGGGTTTACCTAGCAAAATTATTCTATGAAAATGAAAAGGCTCGTCACTTTCTAATGAAAATGTATGGACCTCGTTTTTGTGAAGCAATGACAGATGTTTTCATGGGAGAGAGATCTTATCCAACTGATATTAAATCTAGAATTGGAGAAAAAATTAAAGGTGCTATTTTCGATAAATTTAAGATTTAAAGTTAATGGAGACCAAAAGACTTAACAAAGCTATTTCAGAAACCGGATATTGTTCTAGACGTGCCGCTGATAAATTAATTGAAGATGGACATGTAAAAGTTAATGGAGAAACTGTTGGTCTTGGTGTTAAAGTAACTTCAAAGGATACAATCATGGTCCATGGCCAATTGATTACCAAAGAAGTTGAAAATATTTATTTAGCATTTAACAAACCTGTTGGTATTACTTGTACTACAGATACAAAAATTAGAGGCAACATCATCACCTACATGAATTATCCGGAAAGAATATTTCCTATAGGTCGTTTGGATAAGCCTAGTGAAGGTTTGATTTTTATGACGAATGATGGAGATATTGTAAATAAAATTTTACGCTCTAAAAACAATCATGAAAAGGAATATATTGTTACTTTGGATAAAAAAATCACAGAGAGTTTCATAAAAAAAATGGGGAATGGTATTCCTATTTTAGATACGATCACTGATAAGTGCTTTGTAGAAAAAATTAATGATTATACTTTTAAGATTATTTTAATGCAGGGTTTGAATCGTCAGATTCGACGAATGTGTGAGTACTTAGGATACGAAGTTAAAAAACTGAAACGAGTAAGAATTATGAATATTCGTTTGAACAATATCAAACCTGGTAAGTACAGGTCTTTTACACGAGCCGAATTACTTACGATTAATAAATTAGTTGGTAATTCCAGTAAAACAGAAGAAGCCTCTTAAAAAGCAAACCCCATTTCAAATTTGAAATGGGGTTTTTGTTTTATTTACTTGCAAACAACTTCACATCTTCCTCGGAAACTTCGGCATCTCCAAGAATCATTAAGCGTTCCACAACATTTCTCAACTCTCTAATATTCCCAGTCCAATCATAATGCTTCAGCAAGTCAATTGCCTTTTGAGAAAAACCTTTGACAGGCAAGCCTTGTTCTCCTGCCAACAATTTTGCAAAATAATTTACCAATAATGGAATATCGCCCCTCCTATCGTTAAGCGCCGGAACTTTGATAAGAATAACCGCTAACCTATGGTATAGATCTTCTCGAAATCTTCCTTCAGCAATTTCTTTTTTCAAGTCTTTATTCGTTGCTGCAACCACACGAACATTTACTTTAATATCTTTATCACTACCTACTCTGCTAATTCTACTTTCTTGCAAAGCTCTCAACACTTTTGCTTGGGCAGACAAACTCATATCCCCTATTTCATCAAGAAATATTGTTCCATTATTCGCAGCTTCAAATTTCCCCGCTCTATCCTTATTCGCTCCAGTAAAAGAACCTTTCACATGACCAAAAAGTTCACTTTCTATCAACTCAGAAGGAATTGCGGCACAATTTACTTCAATCATTGGTGCTTTGGCTCTATCACTTTTCTCATGCAACCAGTGAGCCACTAACTCCTTACCAGTTCCATTAGGTCCAGTCACAAGCACCCTAGCATCTGTAGAGGCAACTTTTTCTATCATCGTTTTGATATGTAAAATAGCATCGCTTTCACCGATCATCTCATACTTTTTACTCACCTTTTTCTTTAAACGAGTATTTTCAACGATAAGATTATTGCTCATCAAAGCATTTCTCACAGTGGTTAGCAAACGATTCAAATCTGGCGGTTTTGAGATATAATCAAATGCTCCCAACCTCATAGTTTCCACGGCAGTATCAAGATCACCATGACCAGAAATCATTATAATCGGAACTTGAGACTCAATTTTCTTTAATTTTTCTAGGACTTCCACTCCATCCATTTTTGGCATTTTGATATCGCAAAGAATCAGATCATACTCTTTCTCCATTACTTTCTCAAGACCAATCAACCCATTCTCAGCCTCTTCTACATGGTAGGCATCATTTTCTTCGCTGATAATTTTAGTCAATACCCTACGTATTGCCGCTTCGTCTTCAATTATTAATATATTACTCATCTAAATGGATTTCCTTTAATAGTTTTCAATATCAAACCTAACAAAACTTTCTCAATTATCTTAATATTTAAGCCATTTGTATAAATCTTTATAGCTAGGTTTTTTACCATACATTAAGATACCTATTTTATAAATTTTCGCTGCAACATATACAATTCCAATAAAGGTAGCAACCAAAACAAACATTGATATCACTATTTCATACCAGGAGACTCCAAATGGAATTCGCATCATCATCACAATGGGAGAAGTAAAAGGTATAATAGAAAAAGTTGTAGCAACAGGTCCATGTGGGTCACTAATTACAGCAGCAAAGCCAACATACACACCTAATATCAAAGGAATGACAACCGGCAACATAAACTGCTGGGTATCCGTCTCACTATCCACAGCAGCACCAATTGCAGCATAAATAGAACTGTACAAAAAGAAACCTGAGATAAAATAAAAAATAAACAGAAAAAACATAGTGATTAGCGGAAGATCTAAGATTTCTCTCACGACCATTATAATTTCATTTAAGTTATCTGCCGATACAGAAACCTTTGCATCTACAATTTGATTAGACTGTATAGTCATAAAATCAATGCCCAAGAAAAAAGAAGCTGCATAGCTAAAAACCAATATTAAAACTCCCCAGATAAAAAACTGTAACAAGCCTGCTAATGCATTACCAATTATTTTCCCCATCAACAGTTGAAATGGTTTTACAGATGAAATAATTACTTCAATAATTCTACTTGTTTTCTCTTCAATTACAGATCTCATAACCGAATTTCCATACACAACGATAAACATCATGATTAGATAGCCAGCGACCATTCCAAGACCAATCTTGATCCCGCTCCCTAATTTTGAAGATTCTCCACCAGAAAAATTAATTTGATGTATGGATACTTGGTAACTTGCAATTTTAATTATCTGTTGTTGAATACCAATAGCCTCCAAATGTGAAAACTTAAGTCTATTCGCTATTTTGCTTTCAATACTTTTAACAAGCATCAAATTAGGAGCATCAACAGAATAAAATTCGATGCTTTCCGATAGTTCTCTCAAATTTTTATATCCAGAAGGCAAAAACAATAACCCGTCATATTTATCTTCTTCAACCAAAACCTTACATTGTTCTAGCCCAACTTGAGTCAAATTAATGTATTGAACCGTTTCTGAACTAATAAAGTCTTTGCTAATCGCTAATTGAGAATTGTCAACGATTACTATCTGCTTAACGCTTGATTCATTTACCTTAGTTAGATACGCAATCAACAACCCCATACCAATTACTAAAAACGGACTTAAAAAAGTAAGAATTATAAAAGATTTATTTCTCACTTTTGTCAGAAACTCTCTCTTTATAATTAGTTTTAATTTTTCCATAATTCTTAATTATTTACAAATTGATTAGAAACAGCATTCATAAATATAGAATTCATGGTTGGAATTTGTTCCAAAAAGTGAGTTACAGAACCTAAAGTCTTTATTTTTTCTAAAAGAGCTTCACTTGATTGAGCTTCTTTTAACTGTACCATAAGGCGCACATCATTATGCAGCGTTTGAAAATTGGCATCTTTTATTTGATAGTCTAGCGATAATTCCTTTTTAAGTTTGTCTCCATACTCTGTTTTTATCCCTATTTCAAACAAATAAGTACGATACTTTTTTTGAAGCTCTACAAGGTTTCCTTCTAATATCTTTTTTGATTTATGGATCAAAACAATATAATCACACATTTTTTCAACAGATTCCATTCTATGAGTAGAAAAAATGATAGTGGCTCCCTTCTCTTTTAACTCTAATATTTCATTCGCGATTAATTCTGCATTCACTGGATCAAATCCACTAAAAGGTTCATCAAAAATCAAAAGTTTTGGTTCGTGTAATACAGTTACAATAAACTGTACTTTTTGTGCCATTCCTTTAGATAGTTCTTGAATTTTTTTATCCCACCAATCCGTTATTCCAAATTTTTCAAACCAAACCAAAAGTTTTTCTTTCGCATCCTCTTTAGACATTCCTTTCAGTCGCGCTAAATACATGGCCTGTTCCCCTACTTTCATAGATTTATACAAACCTCTTTCTTCTGGCAAATAACCTATTTGTGAAATATGACTTTCATTCAACTCTTCACCATCCAAGAGAACCTTTCCTTTATCCGCTAAAACAATTTGATTCAGTATTCTGATCAATGATGTTTTCCCAGCTCCATTTGGTCCCAATAGTCCGAAAACAGCTCCTTTAGGAATTGAAAAAGAAATGTCATCTAAAGCGATATAATCACCATAGAATTTACTCACATTATTTATTTGCAACAATTTTTTGTAATTTAAAGATTGGAATCCAAATATATCAAAAATTAAACCCTCTTTTTATTTAACAGATAATTTTGTTTTCTATCAAATTAAATTCATATATTTACTGTGCATGCATAACATAATTTAATTCATCTTTGTAAATGCCAACAAAAAACAAATCCATAGACCATCATTTAAGAGCCACTTGGCAAGCGGTTGCTAAGATGTATAATGAAGAAGCTGCCACATATGGAAGCACCATGGCTACAGGATTTCTATTACTTAATATAGATTTTGAAAAAGGAACCCCTTCTACTGCTCTTGGGCCAAAAATGGGAATGGAACCCACGAGTTTATCTCGACTTATAAAAAAAATGGAAGAAAAAGGATTGATATACCGAGAAAAAAATCCGGATGACGGAAGAGGTGTATTGATAAAACTTACGGATTTTGGCATTGAAAAAAGAGAAACATCTAAGCAAAGTGTTCTTCAATTCAATGACATGGTCAAGGATAATGTTTCGGACACCAAACTTCAACACTTTTTTGAGGTTACGGAAACCATTCAAGAATTAGTTTCAAAAAAATTAATATTCAATACTAAACAATAAGCAAGTAAATTCAACCAAATGAAAAAGCACATTAAAAAGATTGCCGTTATTGGCTCAGGGATCATGGGATCAGGAATCGCATGTCACTTTGCTAATATAGGAGTGGAAGTACTTTTATTAGACATTGTTCCTAAAGAATTGAACGAAAAAGAAAAGTCACAAGGACTTACTCTTGAATCCAAAGCTGTAAGAAATAGAATTGTCAATAACAGCCTTACTGGTTCCTTAAAATCGAAGCCCTCTCCTATTTATAAGAAAGAATTTGCCTCTAGAATAGAAACGGGAAATTTAGAGGACGATATTGCTAAAATTGCTTCGGTAGATTGGATTATTGAAGTAGTTGTAGAACGCTTAGATATAAAGCAAAAGGTATTTGAATTAATTGAAAAACACAGAACACCTGGTACTATTATAAGTTCAAACACTTCTGGGATTCCCATCAATTTCATGAATGAAGGACGTAGCGAAGATTTTCAAAATAATTTTGCAGTCACTCATTTCTTCAATCCTCCTAGATACTTAAAACTGTTTGAAGTGGTGCCAGGACCTTCCTGTAAACCAGAAATTGTTGATTTCCTCATGGCTCATGGAGAGAAATTTTTAGGAAAAACTTCAGTTCTAGCCAAAGACACTCCAGCCTTTATCGGAAATCGAATTGGTATTTTTGGGATTATGAGTCTTTTTCATATCGTTAAAGAACTTGGACTTACTGTGGAAGAAGTAGATAAGTTAACCGGACCTGTTATTGGTCGTCCTAAATCTGCGACTTTTAGAACTGTAGATGTGGTTGGTTTAGATACTCTTGTTCATGTAGCAGAAGGATTGCATAAAAACTGTCCGAATGACGAAGTACATGACCTATTCGAATTACCAACTTTTGTGAGTAAGCTAATGGAAAACAAATGGCTTGGTAACAAAAGTAAACAAGGATTTTACAAAAAAGTAGTTTCTGAAAAAGGCAAAAAAGAAATTCATGCGCTAAACCTAGATACTTATGAATATTCACTTGCTAAAAAAATAAAATTCAGCACTTTAGAAAACACTAAAACGGTTTCTAATGTAGTAGATAGATTTCCTATCCTGATAAAAGGAAAAGATAAGGCTGGAGATTTTTACCGAAAAACTTTTGCTGCACTATTTGCCTATAGTGCGAATAGAATTCCTGAAATTTCAGATGAACTTTTTAGAATTGATGATGCCATGAAAGCTGGATTTGGTTGGGAACATGGACCTTTCCAAATATGGGATGCTATTGGTGTTGAAAAAGGGATAGAGTTGATAAAAAACGAAGGGCTTCAACTGAACGCCTGGGTTCAAGAAATGTTAGCTTCGGGACAAGGTTCATTTTACACTGTTGCTGAAGGAGTTGAAGACTACTATGATATTCCTTCAAAACAAAACAAGAAAAAGCCTGGACAAGATTCTTTTATTATCTTAAATAACATTAGAGAAAACAGTACCATTTGGTCCAACAAAGAAGCATCCATACAACATTTAGGAGATGGAATTCTAAATGTAGAATTTCAGTCTAAAATGAATACTATTGGTGGTGGTGTTTTACAAGCGATCAATAAAGGAATTGACCTTGCAGAGCAAGAATATGAAGCCGTAATACTAGGGAATCAAGCTGCTAATTTTTCTGTTGGAGCCAATCTTGCTATGGCATTTTTACTAGCCATTGAACAGGAATACGACGAATTGAATATGGCTACAAAATTATTTCAAGATACGGTTATGAGACTGCGCTATTCCTCTGTTCCTACTTTGTTGACTCCAAGAGGAATGACTTTTGGCGGAGCCTGTGAAATGAGTATGCATGTGGATAAAGTTGTGGCCGCTGCTGAAACTTATACCGGGCTTGTAGAATTCGGTGTAGGGATTATTCCTGCCGGGGCCGGAACAAAAGAAATGACTTTAAGGGCTTCAGAAGAGTTCTTAAAAGATGATGTAAAACTTAATCGCTTAAGAGATAGTTTTATCAATATTGCCATGGCTAAAGTTGCTACTTCGGCCCATGAAGCTTTTGACCTTGGATTTTATCAAAAAGGAAAAGACATGGTAGTTGTCAATGAACATAGACAAATTGCAACTGCGAAAAGATATGCCTTGCAAATGCTAGAGGATGGATATACACAACCGACTCCGAAAAAAGTGAAAGTTTTAGGACAACAAGTATTAGGAATGTTTAGAGTTGGAACCGATAGTTTGGAAAAAGGGCATTATGCTTCAGAGCACGATAAAAAAATTGCCAACAAACTTGGATATATCATGGCGGGTGGAGATTTATCTGAACCAAGCTATGTAAGCGAACAGTATTTATTAGATTTAGAAAGAGAAGCCATCTTATCTTTATTAGGAGAAAGGAAAACCTTGGAGAGAATCCAACATACCCTAAAGACAGGAAAACCTTTAAGAAACTAATTCACGCAACTTTCTAACCAATAAAAAAAACAGAAAACATGAAAACAGCATATATAGTACAAGGATATAGAACAGCCGTGGGTAAAGCACCTAAAGGACTTTTTCGTTTTAAAAGACCTGATGAACTGGCTGCAGAAACTATTGAGCATTTATTAAAAAACATCCCTGAACTTGACAAGTCTAGAATTGATGATGTCATTGTAGGAAACGCAATGCCGGAAGCTGAACAAGGGCTTAATATGGGGCGTTTGGTTTCCTTAATGGGATTAAAAATTGACACCGTTGCTGGTATGACGGTAAATAGATATTGTGCATCAGGTTTAGAAACGATTAGTATTGCGGCAGCCAAAATACAATCGGGAATGGCCGACTGTATTATTGCCGGAGGAGTAGAAAGTATGAGTTATATTCCTATGGGAGGATATCGTCCCGTTCCAAATTACAAAGCTGCTGCCGAAGGACATGAAGACTATTATTGGGGAATGGGATTGACAGCAGAAGCCGTTGCAAACCAGTTTAAAGTCTCTAGAGAAGACCAAGATGAATTCGCTTTCAATTCACATCAAAAAGCCTTGCATGCCTTGGATCATAATACTTTTGACGACGATATCGTTCCGATAAATATTGAAGAAATATTTATTGATGACTCAGGCAAAAAACAAACCAAAAGCTATGAGGTAAAAACCGATGAAGGTCCGAGAAGAGGTACTTCCAAAGAAGCCTTGGCTAAATTAAGGCCCGTTTTTGCTGCAGATGGAAGTGTGACCGCAGGAAACTCTTCACAAATGAGTGATGGTGCCGCTTTTGTGATGGTAATGAGTGAGGAAATGGTTAAGGAGTTGAACTTAGAACCCATCGCAAGAATGGTTTCTTTTGCTGTTGCTGGAGTTCCGCCAAAAATTATGGGAATAGGACCTGTGAAAGCAATTCCGAAAGCTTTAGATAGAGCTGGATTGACATTAAACGATATAGACCTTATAGAGTTGAACGAAGCATTTGCTTCTCAATCTTTGGCCGTGATTAGAGAATTAGGTCTAAATCAAGATATTGTAAACGTTAATGGTGGTGCAATATCATTGGGGCATCCATTGGGGTGTACCGGCGCAAAATTATCAGTACAACTTTTTAATGAGATGCGCAGAAGAAAAAACAAATATGGAATGGTTACAATGTGTGTGGGTACTGGACAAGGAGCAGCAGGAGTGTACGAATTCTTAAAATAAACCAAACTACAAACTAAACAAAAACAAAATCATGGGTACTATAAAAGGAGGAGAGTTTTTATTAAAAACGACAAAAGCAGCAGATGTATTTATCACCGAAGATTTTACTGAGGAGCAACAAATGATGAAAGAGTCTGTAAAGGAATTTATCGACAAAGAAGTCTGGCCTCATAAGGAAAGGTTTGAAAAATCAGATTATGCTTTTACGGAAGAAATTATGACCAAAGCTGCGGAAATGGGACTTTTGAGCATCTCTGTTCCTGAACAATACGGTGGAATGGGTATGGGTTTTGTTTCTACAATGTTAGTTTGTGATTATATTTCTGGCTCTAGTGGTTCCTTAGCTACTGCTTATGGAGCCCATACAGGAATCGGAACAATGCCAATCCTTTTATACGGAACTGAGGAACAGAAACAAAAATATGTACCAAAATTGGCAAGCGGTGAGTGGTTTGGATCTTACTGTTTGACGGAACCAGGAGCTGGTAGCGATGCCAACTCCGGGAAAACAAAGGCCGTTTTATCAGAAGATGGAAAACACTATTTAATAAGTGGTCAGAAAATGTGGATTTCCAATGCTGGTTTCTGTAGTTTAATGATTGTTTTTGCCCGTATTGAAGATGATAAAAACATCACCGCTTTTATTGTGGAATACGACCCAGAAAATTCAAATGGAATAACCTTGGGAGAAGAAGAACATAAATTAGGAATCAAAGCCTCTTCCACACGTCAAGTTTTTTACAACGATACAAAGGTACCTATCGAAAACATGCTTTCTGAAAGAGGAAAGGGTTTTAAGATAGCCCTAAACTCCTTAAATGTTGGAAGAATAAAATTAGCGGCAGCCTGTCTAGATGCTTGTAGAAGAGTAGTGACTGAAGCTGTAAAATACGCTAACGAAAGACAACAATTTAAAACTCCTATTTCAAGTTTCGGTGCTATTCAATATAAACTGGCGGAAATGGCCACAAAAACATTTGTAACAGAATCAGGAAGTTATAGAGCCGCCAAAGACATTCAAAATAAAATAGATGAATATATAGCTGCCGGTACTACACATCAAGAAGCTGAACTTAAAGGTGTAGAAGAATATGCTATTGAATGTGCCTTACTAAAAGTGTATGCTTCCGAGGCAGCACAATATGTAACAGATGAAGGAATACAAGTTTTTGGTGGAATGGGATTCTCACAAGACACTCCAATGGAATCAGCATGGCGAGATGCACGTATTGGAAGAATCTATGAAGGGACAAATGAAATAAATCGTTTATTAAGTGTCGGAATGTTGTTAAAAAAGGCTTTTAAAGGTGAATTAGATTTGATTACTCCAGCAATGGCAGTTGCCAACGACTTAATGGCAATTCCTTCTTTTGATACTCCTGATTATTCTAAATTATTCTCTGAAGAAAATGAAATCATTGAGAAATTAAAAAAGACATTTTTGATGATTGCCGGTAAAGCAGTAGAAACTTTTGGAATGGAACTAGAATCTCAACAACAAATTATATCAGCAGCTTCGGATATTATGATTGAAATATATATGGCAGAATCTACGCTTTTAAAAGTGGAAAAACTGGTATCAAAAACTAGTGAATCAGCATGTGAATCGCAAATAGCGATGGCGAAATTGAACCTCTACAATGCGGTAGAAATCATAAACAACAAAGGAAAAGAAGCCATCATTTCTTTTACTACTGGTGACGAGCAAAAAATGCTTTTGATCGGATTAAAGCGATTCACCAAATATGCAAACTATCCAAATATTGTTGCTTTAAGAAAAACAATTGCAGCAAAAATTATCGAAGAAAACCAGTACTCTTTTTAGTTCTAAAATAGTTGATTAGAGAAGAATTATTTATCTTTGCATCAAATATTTTTTATATGAAATTAGCAATAATAACATTTATTTTACTTGCGCTTGCTTTTGCAGGAATTGCAATTAAAATATGGGCTAAAAAAGACGGAAAATTTGCTGGAACGTGCGCAAGTCAGAACTCCAATTTTAATGAAAAAGGAGAGCCTTGTGGTTTTTGTGGTAAAATGCCTGAAGATTGTGAAAACAAATAAATATGCTTGATTATTTATGGATCACATTTTACGTGATCATTTTTTTACAGTGTTTATATTACCTTATTTTTTTAACTCCTCTTTTGGGAGCTAAGCAAAACAACAACAGAAATAGAAACCCTATTTCTGTTGTTGTTTGTGCTAAAAATGAAGCACAAAATTTAAAAAAATTCATTCCTCATTTTCTACAACAAAAATACTCAGCTCCATTCGAAATAGTTCTAATCAACGATCGTTCAACTGATGAAACCGGTGAAATCATTTCTCAATTTGCACAAAACAATAGCAACATAAAAATTGTAAATGTCGAAGAGTGTGAAAATTTTTGGGGCAATAAAAAATATGCTTTGACCCTAGGTATTAAAGCAGCTCAATACGAACATTTATTATTTACGGATGCAGACTGTTATCCAACTAGTGAGAATTGGATAGAACAAATGGCTTCTTGTTTTTCCAAAAAAAAATCAATTGTTCTAGGATATGGAGGATATGAGAAAATTAAAAACTCTTTTCTAAATAAACTAATCCGTTACGAAACAGTATTAACGGCTCTTCAATACTTTTCATATTCCAAAGCAGGCATTCCATATATGGGTGTTGGAAGAAATTTAGCTTATACCAAGAGTGAATTTTTCAAAGTCAATGGTTTTATCAAGCATATTAAAATAAAATCAGGAGACGATGATTTATTTATCAACGAAATTGCGGATAGCTCAAATACCTCAATAAATCTTTCCTTTGATAGTACCACTACTTCCATTCCTAAGAATAGCTTCAAAGACTGGATCCTTCAAAAAAGACGACATATTTCAACGGCTTCACATTACAAGGCGCATCATAAAATTTTATTAGCCACGTTTTATCTTACACAAATAATTACCCTTATCGCTCCTTTTGTTTTGTTGTTTTTTACTGCGGATGTAAAGTTTATTTTGATACCTCTATTCATTCGATATGCTATTTTATTTTTATCCTTCGGATTATTCTCAAAAAAACTGAAAGAAATGGATCTTATTCTATGGATTCCTTTTTTAGAAATATCTCTAATTTTTATTCAATTATATTTATATTTAATAAACCGAATTTCTATTCCCACGAATTGGAAATGATACAAAATATATGGAAAAAGATATTTTAGCTCATATAAAAAATGCCAAACTTGGTGAACAATCTGCATACAAGGCACTTTTAAATCATTATTGGAATGATATTTATAGATTTCAAATGGCTAAAACAAATAATGAAAACGAAGCAGAGGATATCACCATACAAACATTTTCTAAAGCATTTGACAAAATAGATTTATTTGACGAAAAATATAATTTTAAATCTTGGATTTTAACAATATCTCGAAATATACAAATTGACGAGTTTAGGAAAGCCAAAACTCCTACTATTTCCTTGAACAACGACTTAAAGGAGTCTTATGATATTACGGACGAAACCCCATCACCAGAAGATCAATTGATCATTGAACAAAACTTAGCCGAACTGCTAAGGTTTATCAAAAAACTAAAACCTCATTATCAACAAATAATAAACTTACGGTACTTTCAAGAATTATCCTACAAGGAAATCGCTAAGGAACTCGATGAACCATTAAATAATGTTAAAGTAAAATTACTAAGAGCAAAAAAACTTCTTGCTGAAATAATAGCAGAAAGGTAAATACCAATCCTTTAGCAAGGATCCATTTTAAAATTACTTTTTTTGAGGAAAACTATAATATGTCGAATAAAATTGCGTTATTTACACTATACAAATGTTAAGTATTTAGGTATTCCCTCGTAATTTGAGTCTTAATAATAGTATTTCGTAAGGAAATATAATAATTTTGTACTAAGAAAAAGAGTTCATACTAAATTGCATAAGTTTTGTTTAAATTAAATAACTTGAAAAATTATACCCCATTCGTATTATTTATAAGTGTATTGCTTATAAATACAGGAGAGATGTTTGCTCAAGGACCTCCTCCTCCTCCTCCTCCTCCAGGTTTGCCTATTGATGGAGGCCTATTATTCTTAGCTGCATCTGCTTTGGTATATGGAGTTAGAAACATCAAGAAAAACTAGATAATATTATTTCACTATAAGACATAAAAAAACTCCTTAAATAACTTAAGGAGCTTTTTTATGCGTATAACTATATTTTACTTCGCAACATTCACAGCTCTCGTTTCTCTAATAACTGTTACTTTTACTTGACCTGGATAGGTCATATCGTTTTGAATTTTTTGTGAAATTCCGAAAGATAACTCTGCAGCCTTCTCATCGTTCACTTTAGAACTTTCTACAAGAACACGTAACTCTCTACCTGCTTGAATAGCATAGGCTTTTTGTACTCCTGAAAATCCGAAAGCAAGATCTTCTAAATCTTTTAATCTTTGAATATAAGAATCCAATACTTGTCTTCTTGCACCTGGTCTAGCTCCAGAAATAGCATCACATACCTGAACAATTGGTGCGTATAATGTTTTCATTTCGATTTCATCATGGTGAGCTCCAATAGCATTACAAACATCCGGTTTTTCACCGTATTTTTCAGCCCATTGCATTCCTAACAAAGCATGTGGCAATTCTGTTTCCGTATCTGGCACTTTTCCAATATCATGCAGCAAACCAGCTCGCTTCGCAATTTTTGGATTTAAACCTAATTCTGTAGCCATTAAAGCACACAAATTAGCTACTTCTCTCGAATGTTGTAATAAGTTTTGTCCATAAGAAGAACGGAACTTCATTCTACCTACAGTCCTAATCAATTCTGGGTGTAAACCGTGAATTCCCAAGTCTATCACAGTTCTCTTTCCTACTTCAATAATTTCCTGGTTAATTTGTTTTTCAGTCTTCTTAACCACCTCTTCAATTCTTGCTGGATGAATTCTTCCATCAGTAACCAAATTGTGTAATGACAATCTTGCTACCTCTCTTCTTACAGGGTCAAAGCATGATAAAATAATTGCCTCCGGAGTATCATCTACTATAATCTCAACACCTGTAGCAGCTTCAATGGCTCTAATATTTCTACCTTCTCTACCAATAATTCTACCTTTTACATCATCTGATTCTAGGTTAAATACGGATACACAGTTTTCAATAGACTGCTCTACACCCACTCTTTGAATCGTATTCAAAATAATTTTCCTAGCATCCTGCTCTGCAGTAAGTTTCGCTTCTTCCAATATATCTTGAACATAAGACATTGCATCAGACTTAGCCTCATCTTTTAACGACTTGATAAGTTCGGCCTTCGCATCTTCAGCAGATAAACCAGACATAACCTCTAATTGCTCTACTTGTCTTTTGTGAATTTTCTCAACCTCTACTTGCTTTTTATCTAAAAAATCAAGTTTGTAATCATAATCCTTTTGTTTTGCATCTAATTCTTTATTAGATCTTCTGTTTTTATCTATTTCAGAAGCTAACTGAGACTCTTTGTCTCTAATTCTTTTCTCTACATCAACTACTTTTTTCTCTCTAGCCTGAACTACTTTTTCATGTTCCGCTTTCAATTCAATAAATCGTTCTTTTGCTTGAAGAATTTTATCTTTCTTAATAGCTTCAGCCTCTTTATGTGCTGATTTAACTCGGTTTGAAGCAGTTCTTTTAGCTGATTTTATAATCGATGAGCCTTTACGCTTTTGCAAAATATTATTTATCAAAAGCCCAATTACCAGACCAACACCAGCGCCAATCGCTGCTACTACTATTGTTGTTGTTTCCATTTAGTTTAATTATATATATAAAAAACCTACATCAGTTGGTTTATATAAACTCCCAAATAACAAGTTTAGGACTAACTAGAGGCTCAAGTATTCGATCGAATCGACACGCTTTTACAACTAAGACTCATCCTTTTTAATGGAATTGCGTTGAGTTTATCAAACATTAACTAATGTAGGTAGTATTCTCTTATTTTAGAGATTATTTCAAATTTGCATCCAATATAGAATGCATTTTCTCTATTTTCTCTATAGCTTTTTGTTCATTTTCTTGATCTACAATACTTGTAATCTCAAGCTTAGAAGCAAACTGCAAGGCACACATGGCCAACACATCCTGCTTATCACTAACGGCATAATTTTCTTCAAACTTTAAAATCAAATTATTAATTTTTTCTGCCGCTTTTCTGGTTCCCTCCTCCTCTTTTGCACTATTTACATGCAAAGGATAAGTTCTCCCTCCAATCACAACATTGATTTTAACTTTTTCCGCCATTTGAATGAACTCATTGATTCAATTTAACAATACACTTGTCAATTTCACGAATCAAAGTATTTATTTTGTTTTTTGTTTCTTTGCTATCGGTTCTACTACCTTCAATAGTTTTTGCAATTTTTAGCAACCTATACTTTTCTTGTTCCTCATTATACTTCTCTTCTAATTGAGAAACTAGATTTTGCAATTTGTTAATATTGGAAATGAGAATATCATTTTCTTCTTTTAAAAAAGTATATCTTTCTACTAATGTAGTCAACTTACTTTCCAATAAATCAACAGATTCCAATTTTATACTCATAAGTGCGTATTACGAAAACTATCTCTACAAAGTTAACATTCCAAAGTTAAAACGCAACAATTTCTACGTATTTTCATCCATAATTTTAGATTCCACATATAATACACTCATAAACAACAGTTAAAAACTATTTTTATGAATGTTTCATCTACTTTTATTTTTGTTTTTTTTATAAAAATTCATTCTCTTATTTTGTGGTAAAAAAGTATTTTAGCTATAAAAAAACAGACCATTGAAAAACAAATATATTTTTACCTTTATTTTAATTATAAGCATTCCTAAATTAATCGCACAAACGGAATATCCACAAAATTATTTTAGAAACCCCTTAGAAATTCCAATAATATTGGCCGGAACCTTCGGAGAATTGAGAACCGCACATTTTCATTCTGGAATGGACCTCAAAACACAACAAAAGGAAGGGTTGAATGTTCATACTGCAGCTGAGGGTTATGTTTCTAGAATAAAAGTTTCCAATTGGGGTTATGGAAAAGCTCTCTATATCACCCATCCTAATGGATATACTACTGTTTATGCTCATCTTAAAAAATTCAATAAAAATATAGAAGCTTACATACGTAAAAACCAATACAGACTAGAAAAAGAAGAAATTCAATTGTTTCCTAAAAAAGAGGTTCTTCCTATCCAAACAGATGAAATAATTGCCTATTCAGGTAGTACAGGAGGTTTTATTGCCCCTCACCTTCACTTTGAAATTAGAAGTACAAAAACTGAAAAAATAATCAATCCGATGCACTTCGGCTTGATCCCAAAGGATACCAAAAAACCTAGAATCAATCATTTAAGAGCATATGCTTTTAATGATTCTTCTTCTGTAAACACAAGTAATATAGCACTCCCTATAAACTTCAAGCACATGGCGAGTGGAACCTATATTGCTAGTGAAGTTAAGGCTTATGGTAAAATTGGTTTTTCGTTAAACACCTATGATCAACAAGATGGAGCCCTTAATAAAAATGGTATCTACAAACTTGAAATGCTTGTAAATGGTAAAAAACAATTTGAACATAAGGTAGAAACTTTTTCTTTTGATGAATCTAAATATATCAATCTATTGATTGATTATCCCTACTATGGAGAGCACAAAAGAAAATACCAAAAAACATATATTCATCGTGAAAACAAACTAAGTACCTACAATAGAAAACTTGGAAAAGGAGAAATATCAATTGAAGATGGAAAAGCTTATCAAATTCAAATACGTGTTTCTGATTTTGTAGGCAATATAAGTGAATTGACCATTCCTGTTCGAGGAGTTAAGAAAACTCCTGTTATAATGGATGAGAAAAAACAAACGAATTATTACATCAAAAAAAACCAGGAAAATTCATTTAAAATAAATAAGGTAAAAATTAAATTCCCTAAAAACGTTTTCTACAATAATCTGTATTTGGATATTACAGAAAAGGATTCTATAATTTCCATTCATAAACCTATTGTTCCCTTACATAAAAGCTATACAATAACATTTGATGTCAGTGCTTATTCTAAAGAGCAAAAAGATAAAATGTATATTGCCAGTGTGGTAAAAAATAAATACTACAACTATTGCAGTACTACAAAAAACGACAGTTTATTTAGTACAAGTACAAGATCACTAGGTGACTTTAAATTACATTCTGACAAGAATGCCCCTATTATAGAAAAATGTAGTTTCTACGAAAACCAAAATTTATCAAATTATCATTATTTTAGTATAAAGGTCACTGATAAAGAATCGGGGCTTAAAAAATACAGAGGTGAAATCGACGATAAATGGATTCGCATGGAGTTGAATGTTAAGACAAATAAACTTACTTTTGACTTTGATGATATTGAACTAGTAAAGGGAAACCATACATTTAGTTTAATCGCTATGGATAACGTTGGAAATACTCGTACATTTACCTCCACATTTCAAACAAAATAACCTAGACAATTTAGTTGAATAAAAAACTTACATATTTACTTTTATTTCTGTTATTTAATATGTCCATATTTGCCCAAAAGGCTGTTGTTAAGGGATATATTAGGGACACCAAAAGAAATCCGATTGAAGGGGTAAATATTACTTTCGCCAACTCTGCTGGAGGAGCAACCTCAAATAGTAAAGGAGAGTATTTTATCTCAATACCTGCTAAAACTGAAATCATATTAGAATTCAGTCATGTTAGTTACAATACCTTTTACAAAAGAGTTAAGATCCCCAAAAACAAAACCTATCGTTTCTCTCCTCTTCTAACTTTAAAAACAGAAGAAATAAACGAAGTAACCATTCAAGATAAAAGAAAAGCCGTTCAAGGATTTACCACCGTTAAAAAGGAAAAAGTAAAAAAACTTCCAGGCGCTAATCCAGGAGTTGAAAATCTATTGATGACTTTTGCAGGAGTGAGTAACAATAATGAATTGAGTACACAGTACAATGTTCGAGGAGGAAACTTTGATGAAAACTTGGTTTATGTTAATGGAATTGAAATTTACAGACCCTTTTTAGTTAGGTCTGGCCAACAAGAAGGTTTGAGTTTTGTAAATACCGAAATGATCCAAAATATCAATTTCTCCGCAGGTGGGTTTCAAGCTAAATACGGAGATCGATTGTCTTCTGTATTAGATATCACTTATAGAAAACCTACAGAAACAGCAACTACTATTGAACTAGATATGATGGGTGGGAGTGCCACTTTTGAAGGGAGATTTGCAGAGGACAAACTATCAACCATAACAAGTGTTCGTTATAGAGATAATTCGTTGTTGGTAAATACGAAGGACACTGAGACGAATTACAAACCCCAATTTGCCGATGTACAGACTTTTCTTTCATATGAACTTTCAAAAAAATGGACGGTTGATTTTCTAGGAAACATCTCAGTCAACAAATACAACTACCAACCGCTTACAAGAAGAACAACTTTTGGTACTATTACCAATCCTTTAGAATTAGTCGTTGTGTATCAAGGAAATGAAAACGACACCTTTCGAACTTATTTCGGTGCTTTAAATGCAACATATCGACATGCCGATGATCTTAAATTAACCATTACTTCTTCTATCTATAATACACAAGAGGAAGAGTATTTTGATATCATAGGAGCCTATTCTCTAAATCAAACGAATGGAGATATTGACTCCCCAAATTTTGGAGATACCGAATACAGTGAAGGAATAGGTGGTCAAATTAACCACTCTAGAAATGAACTAGACGCCTTAATTCAAAACATACAGTTGAAACTTTCCACTCGTGAAGACGAAAACTATTATGAATTGGGAATGAAACTGCAAAAAGAAAATATTCGAGAAAGTATCAATGAATGGGAGATTATTGACTCTACAGGTTTTTCAATAAGACCTCTAGAAAATCAAGTCCCCAACAATCAACCCGCTGAACCTTACACGGGTCCTATAGAACCTTACAGATCTATTAGAGCATTAAATGATGTTACCATCAATAGACTATTTGCCTATGCACAATGGAGTAAACAATCGGAATGGAAAGACCATCAAGTATGGTATAATTTCGGAGTTCGTTCCCAATTCTGGAATGTGACTTCGGACAATTTTACTTCAGAAACACAATACACCATAAGTCCTAGAGGTCAATTTTCTATCAAACCTAACTGGGAGAAGGATATGTTGTTTAGGATTTCCGGCGGATGGTATCACCAACCTCCTATGTACAAAGAGCTAAAGAATTACGAAGGTCAAATTGTAAAGAACGTAAAAGCACAAGAATCTATCCATTTTGTAATCGGGAACGAATATAGTTTCCTAATGTGGAACCGGCCTTTTAAATTCACAACAGAAGCGTATTCAAAAAAGCTGAGTGATGTAAATGCTTATTCTGTTGACAATGTTAGAATTAGATATAGAGCAGACAACGTAACTACAGCAAATGCGATTGGAATTGACTTTAGATTGAATGGTGAATTTGTTCCTGGAAATGAAAGCTGGATCAGCATGGGGCTGCTAAGTACCAAAGAAAATATTGATGGAAGAGGTGAAATCGCAAGACCTACGGATCAAAGATTCAAACTAGGAATATTGTTTCAAGATTATGTACCTAGTGTTCCTGATTTAAAAGTGTATTTGAATATGGTTTACAATTCTGGGCTTCCGGGCGGATCTCCTTCTTACAGTGATCCATATGAATACCAATCTAGATTGCCCTCTTATAAAAGAGCGGATGTAGGATTTTCTTATATAATTGTAGATCAAAAGAAAACCTATAAAACAGGGTTTTTAAGTAGTTTTCAAGATCTAAATGTTGGAATTGAAATCTTTAATATTTTTGACATACAAAACTCAAACACCAATACCTGGGTAAGAGATGCTTATACGAAGCAAGCCTATGGTGTTCCAAATTACATGACCAGCAGAGTTATCAATGCTCGACTGGCCATGAAATTCTAAATTTATTCTGAAAGGATTTGATCTGCGTGAGCTTTTGTTTTCACTTTTAAGATGATATCTTCTATCACTCCTTTTCCATCAATTACAAATGTTGTTCGGTGAATCCCATCATATTCACGACCCATAAATTTTTTAGGTCCCCAAACTCCAAATGCCTCAATAACTTTTTTATCCTCATCAGCCAACAAAGGAAATGGTAGCTCATGCTTATTTATCCAATTTTGTTGTCTTTTAGCAGAATCTGCGCTTACTCCCAAAACATCATACCCTTTTGCTAGAAACGATTGGTAATTATCTCTTAAATCACAAGCCTCTGCAGTACATCCAGGTGTACTTGCTTTTGGATAAAAAAACAACACCAATTTTTTCCCTTCGTAATCTGTTAATTTTATTGTATTTCCCGCATTATCTAAAGCTTCAAACATAGGAGCTTTATCTCCAATTTTTAATGTCGTCATAATCTTATTTTTCTAAATTTACAAGTATCGAAGTTATAAAGTAATCGTCACAAATAAAAACTAAAACCAGTAAACTTACCATAAATTCTCTTGCATCAAAACAACCATCATACTAGTTTGTTTTGTATTTTTATCGCACAAATAATACAACATGACAAAGCAAGAAAAGGTTCAATTTGTAATTGACAAACTAGAAGAATTATATCCTGAAATCCCAATTCCTTTAGACCACAAAGATCCTTATACTTTGTTAGTAGCTGTTTTACTTTCTGCACAATGCACGGATGTTCGTGTCAACAAAATCACACCACTCCTTTTTGCGAAAGCCGACAACCCGTATGATATGGTTAAAATGAGTGTTGAGGAAATAAAGGAAATCATTAGACCTTGTGGCTTATCACCAATGAAATCAAAAGGAATTTATGGATTGTCCAAAATTCTGATAGAGAAACATAACGGGGAAGTACCTGCTAACTTTAAAGATTTAGAAGAATTACCTGCAGTTGGACATAAAACGGCAAGCGTTGTATTAAGTCAGGCTTTTAACATACCGGCCTTTGCGGTAGACACGCATATTCATCGTTTGATGTTTAGATGGAATCTAAGCAATGGTAAAAATGTGGTACAAACCGAAAAGGATGCTAAAAGACTATTTCCTAAAGAAATTTGGAACGATCTGCATTTACAAATTATTTGGTATGGAAGAGACTACTCTCCTGCCCGTGGTTGGAACCTAGAGAATGATATTATTACCAAAACAATTGGAAGAAAAACTGTTTTAGGCGAATATTACAAAAATAAAAAATCTTAATCCAAATCCACTAGCCAATCTTCTAATCGGTTGGTCCAGGTTTGCAATCTTCCTCTATTAATTGCCATTCCAAAACCGTGCCCTCCATAAGGATAAATATGCATTTCAGTTTTGATATTATGATCATTCATACTTTTATATAACTGCAAACTATTTTCCACTAGTACAGCTTTGTCATCTGAAGCGTGAACAATAAATGTTGGAGGTGTATTCTCCGTTACCTGTAGTTCATTAGAAAATTGATTTATTAATTTATTTTTAGGTTTTGGACCCAACAAAGAATTTTTAGATCCTTTATGTGTAAAATCCTCTTTCATGGTAACCACAGGGTATAACAAAATCATAAAATCAGGTCTCGCAGAAACTAAATCCAAATCCGACTCTTTAAAATTATTTGGTTTGTCAAATTGAGTACCTAGGGTTGAAGCCAAATGTCCACCCGCTGAAAACCCCATAATTCCTATTTTATTTTTTTCAATTCCAAACTCCTCAGCATTTGAGCGAACGTACCTTAACGCTCTTTGCGCATCTTGCAAGGGAGCCTCATGAGAAATTTTTACGGAAGCAGAATTTGGCATTCTATATTTCAAAACAAAAGCTGTTACCCCAATCGAATTAAACCATTTGGCAACATCTGTGCCTTCCCAATCATAAGCGACACTATGATAGCCACCACCTGGGCAAATGATAACCGATTTACCATTTTTGTTGGGTTCCGATGGTTCAAAAACCTCAAGTGTAGGAACTTGAATTTGGGCAATCTTAAAAATTCCAGATTTTGCCTTTGGGTATATCTCTTTTTCATCTGATTTTTGGGAATTAGGAATGATATCTCCCCATATTGAAATTAAATTTTCTTGACTTGATAAAAAACCAAATTGTACCATACACACAATAATTAATAAACACTTTTTATCCAATTGAATCATTTTACTATTTTTTCCAATTTCTTTTTACTTTTCCTTTTAGCTTGTAGCCAAATGCTAGCTTAGCATTTAAATAACCAAAGATAACATCATCCCCAATATTATAATCCGTTGTATAATATCCATTTGAAATTGCCAAGTTGATATAATATTGTTCTGCGTTATAACCTAAAATCATGGACAAGCCCAATTGATGAATCACGGGTTGTTTTGGTTGATATCCTGCCTCATCAGTTGTCACATACTTACTCATCAATCCAATTCCCGGTGCTGCATTTAAGGATAAAAAAAAGTTATGTGGCAATACAATCAACGATGAAAACCCCATCATTACTCCAACTCCCGTTCCTTGAAATTTCTCAACGGGCTCCGTCAAAATAGAACCATCGGTAGGAATCGGAATAATTGATTCGTCAGCACTTTGAGTATTATGCAGTATAAAACCTCCTAACCCTAAGGAGAAAGTAGTTTTATCTGCTGTAACCAAACCTGTTTTCATTGAGGCAATGGAATAATCAGCCTCATGAAACATATACATATATCTGATGGCTGTAGACAAAGACCGTATATCCTCTCTAAACAAAGTTTCGCCTGTTGCAGCATTTGTAACTTCAAAGCCTTTATAACGTTGAAAATAAAAATCAACCAAATGATTTTTCTTAAAAAAAGACCATAAAATGTCATATCGCTCCGTTGGATTCTCTTCAGAAGCTTTTAAATTAAAAGAAATATCTAAAATCACCTTTTTTGTCCCAACACCAAAACCGATACCATAAGGATTATTCGGTCTATAGGTATATCTATTATCCTTAGGTCGAATAATAAATTGTTGTTGTTTAAAACTACTTAAGGCTCTTATCGACCAATTATTTAAATCCCTATCTATCAATAGAGTATCTATAAATTTGGTCGTTTTAGAAAGATCTATGAACTTCGAATCCTCTTGACCTGCAATTGTATTGCACCCATGCAGCATAAGACCGAATATGAAGATCATTTTTCTCATACTCGAAAGTAGTTATTTTTTTTATTTTATCCTGTTTCTTTTGAAGGATTATAAGCTAAGAATCTGGGTATATCTTTTCCTTTCTTTTCAGAAAAGATTGCAACCAAAACGCCGATTTTTTAAGCGTTCTTTTTTGCGTTTTAAAATCGTTATAAATCAATCCAAACCTAGGCTTGTAACCTTCTGCCCATTCAAAATTATCCACCAAAGTCCATAAAAACACACCTTTGACATTCTTTCCTTTCCTTATAGCCTTGAGTATTTTTGAAAATGTTTTTTTCATGTATTTGATGCGTTTTGGGTCTTTTACTTTTCCATCAATCAACTCATCGTCAAGACACACCCCTGCCTCTGTAATATAAATTGCATTGATGCCTTCGTACTTGCTAAACTTCTTAATCATTTTATACAAGCCTTTATGATATATTTCCATCCCCATGGAATTCGTTTTCACGTTTCTTTCCAAAGCAGAAACTTCTTTCGCGAATAAAATGGGCGGCAACAAATTATACTTTGCTACAATTCTAAAATAATATTGAAGGCCAATAAAATCAAAATCAAACTGCATTAATTTTTCATCTCCTGATTTAAAATATTTTTTGATTTTTTTCAAGCCCAAAAACTCTTTATAAGGATATCCCATTCCGAGTAAGGGCTCTATAAAGAATCGATTTAGCAAAGCATCAACCCTTTTCGCCGCTTTGATGTTGCTCCAAAAATAATTTTTAGGAGTTACATGAGAACAAGAAAACGTTGTTCCAATATAAGCTCCTTCTACATTTTCTCTTACAATACGACCACCAATGGCTTGACAAAGTGTTGCATGATGGGCTGCAGGTAAAAACTTTTTCAATCCCTTTTTTCCAGGCGCATGTTGCCCGGTAAAATATCCCAATCCAATAAAACTCATGGGCTCATTCATAACCATCCAATTGGACACTTTGGATCCGTATTCTTTGGTACAAAAATCTACATAAAAAGAAAACCAATCTAAAATAGAACGGTTGGTCCAACCTCCTTTATCCTCCAATTCCTGAGGCAAATCCCAATGGTACAAAGTAACCCAAGGTGTTATTCCTTGATCCAGACAGGTATCAATTACTTTATGATAAAAAGCAACTCCTGCCATATTTATCTCTCCAGTACCTTTTGGAAATATTCTAGACCATGATAAAGAGAAACGAAAAGAATCTAAATTCAATTCTTTAATTCTTTTAATATCCTCTTCAAAGTTATTATAAAAATCAATTGCCTCGTTAGCATTGCCATTTTTAAAACTTTTTTCATTTGTATACGTATCCCAAATGGAAGCACCTTTACCATCTGTATCAAAAGCACCTTCTATTTGATAGGCAGCTGTGGCTACACCCCATAAAAAATCATCTGGAAAATCTAATACATCTATTTCTTTCTTCGCCATATTTTACAACCCACATAAAATTATCTTACTTTAGGCGCAACGCGAAACTATTTCAATAGCACGATAATACAGTTACTTTAGAGTTAACAAATTGTAAGCACGAGGTGAAGAATAGGTTATTTGAAAAGCTCTAATATTTGTTTTGATCTATATTCAAAAATTCCTCTTAGTTGTTTTTTAATAAATAAAACCTGCGCGATACTTCCTAGGACTCCGAAAGGTAATTTGTAAGACACCTTATCCCCTAACCAACAAGAATTATCATCTATTTTTTCAAAAAAATGTTCATGGTGCCACATCTTGTATGGACCAAATCGCTGTTCATCAATAAAAAAGTGGTTTTCTTTTACTTGTGTGATTTCTGTTACCCAATTCAACCTAACTCCAGGAATGACACTCACTTTATAACTAATAATCTGACCCGGATACGCCTTTTGGGGTTTGCCCGAGGTTACTTGAAAATTCATTTCTTTCGGTGTCAACTTTTCAAGATTGTCTGGCGAGCTAAAAAACTCCCATGCTTGCTCCACTGAAATAGGAGCCTTTTGTTTTGACTCCAATGTAAAAATACCAGAGTGTTTTTTGAAGGTAATACTCATTTATTAAAAGCGTTTAATTTTTCAAATAAAAATAAATTTCCAAACAACATGGAAAAGGCATAGCCAATATCCTCTATAGGAATACTAATCAATCGAATTCCCAAGTTCTCTGTATTGTCATACCACACAACAGGAATGTTTGTAAACATACCGGTAAGCGCTCCATTCACAAGAAAAAAAGGCACAAGAATGATAAGAAAAGAAATATAAAATTTTTGCAACAATTCAATATTAAAAAACAAGCCTATAGCTAAGACAACGAATAAAAAAGAATAGTTAACAGAGGTATATGCTTTATGAGCGTTGGAAAACACTAAATACAAACACAAAAGTTTTAATCCCACTGTGAAAAGTCTTGTAAAGTTTCTTGGCAATTTCACTTTTGGGAACTTATAAAAAAAAGCAAAATGCGTAAATAAACTACAAAAAGGAATAATAAAAAAGAAGAGCCATTCTTCAATCGGCATTTTTAGAATATGAATGCCTAAACAATATTTTTCTTCAAAGCCCCAAACCCCATTTTCCGTAAATATGACATCCCATACTAAAAACACCAAAGCAACTATGGAAGTTGAAATGAGAAAATTTTTCAATTTTTTCACAAAGTCAATTACAAAAACAGAAAACAAAAGAGGAACGCTTAAGGACCCCACTAACAAATAAAAATATAACGGAGTCATCAAATTTTATATTTTAAAATATTTATTAGGAACATTTAGCATTCCAAAACACTCTCCGTCCTCTTTTCCTAAATGCTTATGATGCACTTTATGTGCCTTTCTCAAACCTATAAGGTATTTGTTTTTTGTTTTTTTGAACCATTTAAATCTTTGATGAATCAAAACATCATGTACTAGGAAATAAGTAATTCCATAAAACAAAACACCTAATCCAATAAAAAATTTATAATTCAACTCGGGGTGAACTCCAAAATAAAACAATGTAATACTCGGAATGGCTCCTATTACAAAAAAAGCATCATTTTTTTCAAATGCATGCTGGTATTTTGGCTGATGATGGTCTTCATGCAATACCCACAAAAAACCATGCATCACATATTTATGAGTCAACCAAGTTGCTACCTCCATGGCTAAATATGTAAAAACAGTAATTGCAAAATAAATTAAGTAAGTCATATAGATGTATTGCTCTCTATAAAAGTCTGAAACTCTTTAGAGATATTGTTATTTTTAATTTCATTTCTAAGGAAACGGGTATCCTCGTCGATATTATCTTTGTATCCAAGAATTGCAGGTGTTTTTTCTTGCAACAACAAACGCACATACCGGAGATGAATATTATTTGGATGATCCTTTATCAGCAAAGCTAATTTCTTTTTGGTTTTGTTAAAAATTTTCAGCTTTGAAATTGGATTGATTGCATATTCCGCTTGTTTCATTTCCACTGCACAAACATAAGCTTGTACTGCAACATCAGAATTAGCTGAGAATTCTTTTAAAAAATTTTCTTCATCTTGCTTCGATTGCAGTTCATGAAAATTATTCATTATCGTCTGACTTTCAGAAAAAAATACTGTCAATAAAAAACACATAAGAAATCCTTTCATTCTTAAACTATATTAAACTGATACCTTACATAAGATTTAAACAATAAATAAGTTTTCAACCCATTAGAAACTCTTATTCTACTTTCCAACAAAGCTGGAGCCGGAGTATTGTCTATTTTTTTCAAAAGTCTTAGGTAATATCTATAAGCAACATAGACTCCTAATCTAGCTTCTTTCGGTAATTTTTTAATACCACCTAAGGCCTCGTCGAACTCAATTTGAATATCTCTAATAATATTTTCTTTGTCTTCCTTCGTAAGTTTGTTCGGATCTACGTTAGGAAAGTAGGTTCTACTCAAACCGTCATAATCTGCTTTAAAATCTCTTAAAAAATTGACTTTTTGAAAAGCAGAGCCTAATTTCATTGCAGGTTCTACTAATTGTAAATATTTTTCTTGATCCCCTTGAACAAATATTTTCAAACACATCAAACCTACCACATCGGCAGATCCATAAATGTAATCCTTTATCTCTTTTTCCGTAGCATACACCTGTTTCGTTAAATCGGCACGCATACTTCTTAAAAAGGCATCCACTAATTCACGGTCAATATCATACTCTTCTACAGTTCTTTGGAATGCATTGATAACAGGATTAGAACTTATACCATAAACTCGAGCATAATTGTATTCATCCTCAAACCTATCCAACAATTGTTTTTGTTCAAAACCGTCAAAACTATCTACAATTTCATCGGCCACTCTAACAAACCCATAGACATTATATACTGCCTGTCGGATACTTGGGGCCAATAACCTAACAGCGATTGAAAAAGAAGTACTGTAAATTTTTGTAATCATTACTGCTGTAGAATCGGATACTTTGTCGAATAATTCTTTCATTTCCCTTCCTTTTTTAAAATTAGTTCTGCTGCAATTTTACCTGAGATCAACGCTGGTGGTACTCCTGGTCCTGGCACCGTTAACTGACCAGTAAAATACAAATTATTTACTTTACTACTCTTAATTTTTGGTCTAAGAAATGCTGTTTGTGTTAAAGTGTTCGCTAATCCATAAGCGTTTCCTTTATACGAATTGTAATCTTTTATAAAATCCTTGACACAATAAGACTCTTTGAACAATACAGAATTTTTTACTTTTTGCCCAGTCAATTTCTCTAATCTATCAATGATAATATCAAAATATTGCTCTCTGTAGGCTTCGGTATCCTCTAACCCAGCTGCGATAGGAATTAAAAAAGTTGCTGCTTCTTTCCCTTTTGGGGCAAAGGCATCATCACTAATACTTGGAAAACTAGCGTAAAACAATGGATCTTTTGGCCATGCCGGTGTGTCATATATATATTCGGCATGAGAATCAAATTCCTCATCAAAAAACAACGTGTGATGAGAAACATTTTCAATTTTCTTATCAAACCCAACATAAAACAGTAGCGACGAAGGTGCGAACGTTTTTTTATCCCAATATTTCTCAGAATATTGTCTGTACTCTTCTGCCAATAACTTTTCTGTATGATGATAATCAGCACCACTTAATACTATATCAGCTTCCACAAATTCATCGTTCACAACAATTCCTTCCGCAACTCCATTTGCATTTACAGCAATCTTGTCCACAGCTGCATCAAGAACAAACGTAACTCCAAGTTCTTTTGCTAAAGAGGCCATTCCATCTGCCACTTCAAACATCCCTCCTTTTGGATGCCAAGTTCCTAAACCGAAATCTGCCCAATTCATGAAGTTATACATCGCTGGTGTATTACCAGGTTTTGCACCTAAAAATAATACAGGAAATTCTAAGATTTTTATCAATCTTGGATTGTTAAATCTTTTTTGGATTAACTTTCTGATATCAAAAAACAACTGATTTAATTTGGTCACTGTTTTTGGGCTAATCAATTCTAGAGGTGAAACCCCAGGTCGATATACTAAATCTTTCACAGCAACATTATAATTGTTTTCTGCTAGTTTCAAAAAATCTTTAAGATATTTAGAACTCCCTTTTTCCTCTTTTTCGAAAAGAGTATAAATTTTATCTAAATCATCTCCAATCTTTACGCTGTCACCTAAACCAAAATAGACCTCATAAGCAGGGTTTAATTTCTCCAGTTTATAGTATGCATCAGGAGTACGATTGAAATCTTTAAAAAAACGTTCAAACACATCTGGCATCCAATACCAAGTAGGTCCCATATCAAACAAGAAACCCTCTTTTTTAAACTGTCTAGCTCTTCCTCCTATTTGACTGTTTTTTTCATAAACAACAACATCACAGCCTTCTTTTGCTAAATAGCATGCTGCCGATAATGATGAAAACCCAGAACCTAATACTTTTACTTTTTTTCTCATGTTTAACAAATATATAAATTAATTAAACAAATAAAAATATTTATTCAAAAAATGGCAATTCTTTAAAACTATTAAAAAATGTAATTCTTTCTTTAAACTCCTCTTTTCCAGAAACTTCCTCCATAACTCTGCCCACAATCAAACTTGAACTATCAGATTTTTTTAAAAAATCAACATATTCAAACAAAAAAGCTTCTTTCTCTTCCCTTGTTCTTTCTACAACAAAGGAACAAATCCATTTTATGGATGGAAATTTTGTGTTCAAGGTCTGCAGATTAGAAAAAGGAATTCCTCCTCCTAAATATACTGTTTTTTTACCTCGCTTTTTTAAACAATAATTTAAAAACAACAATCCCAAACTATGCAACTCTCCTACAGGAAGATACAAAACATATGTAGTAGTATCTTCAGAAGTCACGGAAGAAATTTCAGCAGTATTTAAAACTATTTTTCCAATAATTAAATTTGAAATAAAATGCTCATGAGCAGGCTTGATAGCATCGGTTTGCCACAACACTCCTATATGATCTAATAAAGGTATATAGACTTTGACAAACAATTCTTCAAAGCCCATGGATTCAGATAGCTCATTGTAAACCTTATCAAATTGATCTCCATCAAAGGCATACATGGCAAGAATAAGTGTATTTACGTTATAGTTACTTGCTACAGACTCAAGACTAATTTTTCTAGCAGTCTCATGCAATTCTTCATCAGACAGCAATGAAAGTTTAGAAATCTTATAGCCATTACTATAAAGTATACTTACGTTTAAAAGCTTTTGTAGATCGGTTAAACTGTATTTTCTTATGTTTCTGTTGAGTCTCTCGGGATTCAATAAATTATACCTTTTTTCCCAAATACGAATTGTGTGTGCCTTGATACCACTTAGGGTCTCCAAATCTTGGATCAAAAAAGAATCTTTAATTTTGTTCATCAAAAGTTAGTTTTATGTAAACAAAAGTAAACAAAATTTACCAATATTTTAATTTCACCTAACAAACAACCAAAATTCTATTTCAAAATAGAGTTTCAAATTCTTTTTAAAATCTGAAAAAATGCGGTTTATTACTTCTTTCTTTCTACTCTAAATACAAAAAAATTAATCAAAAAAAGAAAGCCAGGTATCTTGATTTAAAACAAAGTTGGCTGCGCATCTCCATCTTCTGTAACCTCATCTTCTTTCACCTCAATATCATCTAAAACAGGAGGTGTATAAGGCTTTGGATCTAGCAAATTCACGGTTTTAATCTTATCTGTCGACAATTGATTTCCTATCGCTTTGATTCCCTTTACAGCAATAAACTCTTCAAAATCTACAATAATAGCATCTAAACTACGCTTAGAAAAAACCACTTCAGCATTCGGTCTATGATCTGTAGCAACAATTTCTAACTGAGATTTTGGATGATCTGTAATAAACCTATCCTCTCTTTCTGGATGATCAATCATAAACCTTTTCACAAAGTACTTTTCTTTTTCCCCATCAAAATAAATGGCAGAAATAGGCTTAATAGGCTCCCATTTCTCTAACACGATCATATCATCTTCAAAATGATAATTCAATGCAGGTGAAATTGTTTTAGCAATTCCAGATTGTGTTACAATTAGTAATTTATCTTCTGCAGTAAACTCCCCTAACAACTCTCCTCTATCATCTACATTCAATCTCTGAACAGTATCATCAAACCATATTTTTCTTGGTTTTAACGTAGATTTACCTGCCGATTTGAATTCTATTTTTTTGATTGGAAGCTTTGTTATCAGGTTTCCTTTAGAAGAACGTCCTTTGATCAACAAATCAGAAAAATCAATATCCCATTTCAATCTCTTCACACTTCCTACCGCTCTTAGATTTACTGAAACAACCTCAGCTTCACCATTTGGGTTGGCGGAAAAATAATGCAGTAAAGAACCTTTATTGCCATTTGTTAGGTCATATTCCCTATCTCTAGTAATACTCGTTACATTAAAACGTTTCATATAACTTGGTCCCGACTTACCATCTCTGTACATCAAGTTATATACGGTTCTTTTATCCCCTTTTTTAAAGACTGCTAAATGGATAATCCCCTTCCCAACAAAAGTTTTCGATGCGACTTTGGTTATCATCATCGTTCCATTATTTCTAAAAATAATGATATCGTCAATATCAGAACACTCCGCTACAAACTCATCTTTACGTAACGAGGTTCCTATAAAACCTTCTTCTTTATTTACATAAATTTTGGTATTGCTCAACGCAACTTTTGAGGCTACAATATCATCGAATATTCTAATCTCTGTTTTACGCTCTTTTCCTTTACCATAGGTCTCTTTAAGTCTCTTAAAATAATCAATAGCAAAATCAACTAAATTCGCCAACTTATCTTTTATATCAGCAATTTTATCCTCTAAAGCTTCAATAAACTGCTTTGCTTTATCTATATCAAATTTTGATATTTTTTTGATTCGAATCTCCGTCAACCTCAAAATATCATCCGTTGTTACCGCTCTCTTTAAATGAGTTGTATGTGGTTTCAACCCTAAGTCGATGGCTTCAATAACACCATCCCAAGTATCCACTTCTTCTATATCTCTATAGATTCTGTTTTCAATAAAAATTCTTTCCAATGAAGCGAAATGCCACTGTTCATTTAATTCACCTAATTGAATTTCAAGTTCTCTTTTTAACAATGCCACCGTTCTATCCGTCGAACGTTTTAACTGTTCTGACACCCCGATGAATAAAGGTTTATGATCCTCAATAATACAACTCAATGGAGAAATTGAACTTTCACAATTTGTAAAAGCATACAAGGCATCAATCGTTTTATCAGGTGACACATTCGGAGGCAAATGGATTAAAATCTCAACTTCAGCTGCCGTATTATCTTCAATACGTTTGATTTTTATTTTCCCCTTGTCATTTGCTTTTAAAATAGAATCGATCAATGATGAAGTAGTTGTTGCAAACGGAATCTCGGTAATTGCTAATGTTTTTTTGTCAACTTGAGCTATTCTTGCTCTCACCCTAACTTTCCCCCCTCTTTTACCATCATTATAATTTGTAAAATCAGCAATACCTCCTGTCAAAAAATCAGGAACTATTTTAAAACTTCTTCCTTTTAAATATTTAATTGAGGCATCAATCAACTCTAAGAAATTATGCGGCAATACTTTTGTAGACAAACCTACAGCAATTCCTTCCGCTCCTTGAGCTAATAAAAGCGGAAACTTTACTGGAAGATGAATTGGCTCTTTTCTACGCCCATCATAGGAAGCTTGCCAATGTGTAGTTTTCGGATTGAAAAGAACCTCCAATGCAAACTTTGACAATCTAGCTTCAATATACCTAGAGGCCGCAGCACGATCACCGGTTAGGATATTCCCCCAGTTCCCTTGCATATCAATCAACAATTCTTTTTGCCCCAATTGCACCATAGCATCTGCTATAGAAGCGTCACCATGTGGATGATACTGCATCGTATGCCCAACTAAATTAGCCACTTTATTATAACGCCCGTCATCCAAATCTTTCATGGATTGCATGATACGACGCTGCACTGGTTTGAAACCATCATCAAGAGCAGGAACAGCTCTTTCCAAAATAACATAAGAAGCATAATCTAAAAACCACTCCTTATACATCCCGGTTACCTTAGTAATCGTTTCTTGACTTTGATTTTCTTGTGATTCGTTTAATTGCTCTTCGTTTTCTTCTTGCATCTATTTAACTTATATTCTCTTATTTAACAACCGGTTAAGTCTTTCTTCCTATTTAAAATTTTGAGTTATTTTTCCCATTAAAAAAGGCTACTCTTCAACAACATCCAATTCAACCTTTAAGTTTTCAATGATAAACTTTTGTCTATCCGGAGTATTTTTCCCCATGTAAAACTCCAACATTTTTTCAATTGGCATTTCCTTGTCTAACATTACCGGATCTAAACGGATATTTTCTCCGATAAAGTGAACAAATTCATTCGGTGAAATCTCACCCAAACCTTTAAATCGAGTTATCTCTGGTTTACCTGACAATTTTGCAATAGCATTTCTTCTTTCCTCGTCGGAGTAACAATAAATTGTTTCTTTTTTATTTCTTACCCTAAATAATGGTGTTTCTAAAATAAACAAATGTCCTTCTCTAATCACCTCTGGAAAAAACTGTAAAAAGAAAGTAATCAACAATAAACGAATATGCATTCCATCCACATCGGCATCGGTTGCAATTACAATATTGTTATATCTCAAATCATCCAAGCCTTCTTCAATATTCAAAGCGGCTTGCAATAAATTGAACTCCTCATTCTCATATACCACTTTTTTACTCATTCCATAAGAGTTCAAAGGCTTTCCTTTCAAACTAAATACTGCCTGAGTGTTTACATTTCTCGACTTCGTAATAGACCCACTCGCCGAATCTCCCTCAGTAATGAACAAGGTAGTATCTAACCTATTGTCTTTTTTCAAGTCTCCCAAATGAACTCTACAGTCTCTTAATTTTTTGTTGTGAAGATTTGCTTTTTTCGCTCTTTCTCGAGCTAATTTTCGAACCCCTGATAATTCTTTTCGTTCTCTTTCCGCTTGAAGAATTTTACGCTGAATTTGATCAGCAGTTTCCGGGTTTTTATGTAAATAATTATCGAGTTGTGTTTTAACAAAGTCATTGATAAACGTTCTAACCGTTGGCAAGCCGCCTCCCATTTCCGTTGATCCTAATTTCGTTTTTGTCTGACTCTCAAAAACAGGCTCCATTACTTTGATGCTAATTCCTGACACGATAGACTTTCTAACATCAGAAGCTTCAAAACTTTTTCCAAAAAATTCACGAACTGTTTTCACCAGAGCTTCTCTAAATGCCACTTGATGTGTTCCACCTTGCGTGGTATGTTGTCCGTTTACAAAAGAATGATACTCTTCAGAGTACTGCGTTTTACTATGGGTCATCGCCACCTCAATATCATCTCCTTTTAGATGAATAACAGGATACGCCATATCATCTGAGTTCATATTTTCTTCCAATAAATCTTTCAATCCATTTTCAGAAAAATATTTCTCCCCATTAAAAATGATCGTCAAACCGGTATTTAGATACACATAGTTTTTGATCATTTTAATCACATATTCATTCCTGAATTTATAATTGGCAAAAATACTCGGATCTGGTGTAAAGGAAACACGAGTTCCTTTTCTTTGACTTGAGCTTTCAGGTTCTCCTTTTGTAATCAATTCACCTTTTTCAAACTCAGCAAATACAGTTTTTCCATCTCTAATGGACTGTACCCTGAAATTTGACGACAAAGCATTTACCGCCTTGGTACCCACTCCGTTCAGTCCTACAGATTTTTTAAAGGCCTTAGAATCATATTTACCTCCTGTATTCATTTTAGAAACTACATCAACTACTTTCCCTAACGGAATACCACGTCCAAAATCACGCACAATAACATTGGTATTTCTTACCGAAATCTCAATTGTTTTACCTGCATTCATTACAAATTCATCAATGGAGTTATCTAAAACTTCTTTGATTAATATGTAAATACCGTCATCTTGAGAAGTACCATCACCCAATTTCCCGATATACATCCCTGGTCGCATTCTGATATGTTCCTTCCAGTCTAGTGATCGTATGTTGTCTTCGGTGTAAGTAGTTTCTGCCATATTTATCTCTGTGATACTAAGTTGATTGTACCAGACCGCTATTTTAAAGCAATTGATACACTGTGAATCTTGCTAAAATAGGGATTTAGAGTAAAAATAAAAAGAAGAAAAAAAATAATTATGAACAACTTTTTAAAAGAATTCAGGCGGAACATAACATTTCACAAATTGCCGAAGATATATTTAGTAAAACAAAATCAACCTTAATGAAATTAGCAAATGAGAACTTTAAAACCCAGCAGCTTTTTTAATCTTTTTAGGAAATTTCTTAATCGGTCTGATTTGAATATCTTTCACAAAAGCTTCTGCCCCTTCCGATTGTATTTGTAGCTGTCCCTTATCTAACTTTTTATTATCATGCGTCATTGCATCTGTGAGCGCAAAAGTTACTGTTCCATTGGTTACATGAATAGCACTATCTTCTATGACATACAAATCAATTCTAGTCCATTCTCCATGGACACTCTCAGTGTCATACAGTCTTTTTCCTCCGCTAATCACATTTTCAGAGCTAGAATCCCAACGATTGAATTCATTTACAGGCACTTTTGCTTTTGTTCCTGCCAAAGTATACAAATCTCCAAAATCACCTTCTTGTATCTGAGACTCTAAACAGCGCTTCCAAACATTCCAAAAAGCACCATGTTCGCCATAACAATGATATAACAATCCATTATCACGTTTTTTTTCTAACCGGGGAGCATATTTTTTTTCACCCCACTTAAAAAGCATTGTCAAATGATAATTTTCATACTCTTTTTTTGAAGTAAGTCCAGCATACACCAAGCCTGAAACATGCAACACCAATGCTCCATTTTCATTTTCTACAACCTTAAATACCTCCAATGAGTTATCCAACCCAATAGGTTTAACTGGAATGCCATTTTCAGGAATTTCATATGACGCTGGCAAATTTTTAACAGATTTATGTGGAACTCCTGTCCAGATTTCCCATTGACTTAATTCCTTGTCTAATAACGATTCCCAATCTTTGGATTTTGTCATTTTAGAAGGCCCGTCTTGCTTATCAACAATCCCTTGTTTTTGAGAGTTTATTGTTTGTAGACAAAATAAAAAAAGAACCAAATATATTGTTTTGGAGAGCATGGTTTTCATATAGATATTTTTATAAATTAATTTATTTTAAGCTCAGGTATAAATAGCTTACAATTAAAATCAGCTCTCGAAAATACCGAATTTTAAACTCGCGAATGTTCATTATTTTTCAAACTTTAATTCAAACACAAGAACTACCACCAAACCCGCTTTAAATTTCCATATATAGTTTCTTATATTTCTTTTAAATTGTGTATTTTTGGCGCTTAATTTTCAATATACAAAAATGTCGTTATCAAGTTTAAATGCTATTTCACCAATTGACGGTAGATATAGAGGAAAAGTAGAATCATTAGCAGGATATTATTCAGAGGAAGCTTTGATCAAATACAGAGTAAAAGTTGAAATTGAATATTTTATTGCTCTTTGCGAAATTCCTTTGCCTCAATTGGAAAACTTTGATGCTTCTGTTTTCCCTGCTTTGAGAGAAATCTATACTTCTTTTAGCTGTGAAGATGCCTTGAAAATTAAAGAAATTGAAAGTGTTACCAATCATGATGTAAAAGCAGTTGAATATTTCATTAAAGAAAAATTCGATGCTTTGAACCTTCAAGCTTTTAAAGAGTTCATCCATTTTGGATTGACCTCTCAAGACATAAACAATACAGCAATTCCATTATCTATAAAAGATTCTTTGGAAGAGGTTTACTATCCTACTTTAGACGAATTGACAGCTAAGTTGGCTGATTTATCAGAAGAATGGGACGACATTCCGATGTTAGCTCGTACACATGGACAACCTGCTTCTCCTACAAGATTAGGAAAAGAATTGTTTGTGTTTGTTGAGCGTGTAAACCAGCAAGTATTGCATTTGCAAAACACACCTCATGCCGCTAAATTTGGAGGTGCCACAGGAAACTATAACGCACACAAAGTAGCTTACCCTAGCATCGATTGGAAAGCTTTTGGTACGCATTTCGTTGAAAATATTTTAGGATTGCACCATTCCTTCCCTACAACTCAAATTGAACATTACGATCATATGGCTGGAGTTTTTGATGCTATGAAACGCATCAATAATGTTATTATGGATTTAGACAGAGATATCTGGACTTACATTTCTAGTAACTACTTCAAACAAAAAATTAAAAAAGGAGAAGTTGGTTCTTCTGCAATGCCACATAAAGTAAACCCGATTGATTTTGAAAACTCAGAGGGTAATATTGGAATTGCAAATGCATTGTTTGAGCATTTAGCAGCAAAACTTCCTGTTTCTCGTTTACAACGTGACTTAACAGATTCTACTGTATTAAGAAACGTTGGTGTTCCTTTTGGACATACTTTGATCGCTTTCGCTTCTACATTAAAAGGTTTGAATAAATTATTACTAAACAAAGAAGCTTTTGAGCAAGATTTAGAAAACAATTGGGCCGTTGTAGCAGAAGCAATCCAAACTATTTTGAGAAGAGAAGCATATCCAAATCCATACGAAGCTTTGAAAGGATTGACTAGAACAAATTCTGTGATCAATCAAAAATCAATCGCTGACTTTATTGATACTTTAGAAGTTTCTGATGCTATAAAAGATGAACTAAAAGTAATCACTCCAAGTAACTATACAGGAATTTAGTCCCTATTATTTTTCGTGAATCACGAAATTTATACAGAAATAAAAATAATATCATTTAAAAAAGTACCCTGAACTAGCTGACGGGTACTTTTTTTATTTAATTTTAACACATGTTACAAAAAATTGCCATTGGTATCGCGATTATCAGTTTGATCATCAGCTGCAGCAAACAAAATAAAAACTCTTATTCTTTTGAATCGGGTCACTTTAAATCTTACTTAGAAAATAAGCGAGACAGCTCTAGCTTTTACAGAGTAAACAACCTTCAAATTGAGACCTACAAAAACAAAATTGACACTTTCAATATCACATGGAAAAACAAGTTTGAATTCCATTTGAAAAAGGTCAACCCAAAATCAAAATTGGACAGCACTAATTTTGTGGTTAAAATCACCAAGATAAAAAACAATGCTTATGACTTTGAAGCAGGTTATGAGAACAACAACTTTAAACAGAAAGGAAGTACAATTAAAACATCCAACTAAGCAAAAACCTAATATTACCTCAAAAAACTAAAAAAACGCATGGAAATTTTCACACAAGTCGATACCTGGGTAGCATTGCTAACCTTAACATTTTTAGAAATAGTTTTAGGAATTGATAATATTATTTTTATTTCAATTGCCACAGGAAAATTACCAAAACACCAACAGAAAAAAGCGACCAATATAGGGTTACTACTAGCAATGGTTTTTAGAGTTATTCTATTATTAGGAGTTTCTTACCTAATTGCAATGAAAGACCCAATTTTCACAATTGAAACTTCATGGTTAGATACTCATGTCTCTGGACAAAGTATTATTTTATTTCTAGGAGGTCTATTTTTATTATACAAAAGTACTAGCGAAATTAGAAATAAGGTTGAAGGTGCCGAAGAGACTCATGACAAAGAACACAAACCAACCTCTACCATGTCCAAAACCATACTTCAAATTGTTTTGATTGACATCGTATTTTCTTTCGATTCTGTTTTAACAGCCGTAGGAATGACTAACGGAACTAATGGTGCTTTGTATATTATGATTACCGCGGTATTAGTATCTATGGCCATCATGATGCTTTTTGCAAACCCAGTTGGTAAATTTGTAAACGCACATCCCACAATTCAAATGCTGGCTTTGTCATTTTTAATTTTGATCGGTTTTATGTTAATCACAGAAGGTGCCCATCTTGCTCATACTACCGTCTTCGACCAAGAAATCGGAGCCATCCCTAAAGGATATTTATATTTTGCAATTGCTTTCTCTTTAGGTGTAGAGGCATTGAATATGAAGATAAGAAAGAA
>NZ_JAQWGB010000155.1 GCF_029238425.1 Flavicella sp. | reverse complement strand
AGCCCAAGTCCAGCTTTGTAGCTATTGATTGTTTTTCTATTGAAATTGGAAAGAGAGTCAATACGTGTAGTCAGCGATTGGTCTAAATTTTTACGAGCACTAAATTGATACATAAATGGATATTTGGAGTTGAAGTCCATTTTGGTTAAATTTAATGTTCGAATTCCCCATATGTCAGAAAGGTTTCCTAATATTTTTGCTTCAGGGTAAAATTCTTTACAATATTCCATCAATAAATAAATCTCAATTCCTTCTGGTAACCAGTAATCTTCATTTTTATTGACGATGACCATTTCCTCTACCATTTTTCTGCTTAAGGCTTTAAAAAATTCTATATCCCATTTAAAAACATCAGAGAAGTCACTTAAGAATTTTGGTACATCCAAGCCATAAGCTCTGTTTTTAAAGGCTGACTCTCTATCAACCATGATTTTTTTATGTGGGAATTTACCGAGGTGTTTTTCAATAAACGCGATTTCCCTATTGATTACACTTTTTTTGAGGGTAGCAGGTAATTTTTTATCATCTATATTTGAGATTACCGTAATATGGTCAGTTTTGTAAACTGGGTAGCTTTTTTCTTTGGTGATGTTTAATTGAATATCTACCCTGTTTTTTCCTTTGAGGTTATAGATAGCAAGATTTTTTGAATAAGTTTTAGAGCTATATAAATCTGTGTTTATATGATAAGGAATAGGGACATGCAACTTTAAATCATAATCCATGACTTCCATATACATATGGTCTACATCTTTGTTGTTATATGCTTTCCATTCTCCATTTTCATTTACCGCGGGAACCAGATACCAGTAACGTAAAATATAATCGTTTAGATAATCTTTTCCGTAACCTGTAAATCTATTGCTAGGGATTTTAACCTTATAATTGGCTGTTAATATTAAAGAGTCATTTGGTTGCAATTCTTCCTCAAGGATAACTTCAACAATTTCTCGAGAGTGATTGTAGTTTTGGTATGTAGCAGGTTTAAAATTTATCGAAAGCCGTCTAATTTCGGAGTTACCTCTTTCTATAGAATCCGCAAAGTATAATGACTTTTTAAAATTTGCTAACATCCGTTTTGTTAGAATCGTATTTCTATCAATAAAACTATTAGGCCAATTATGAAGTACTAAGTTGTTGAGGGTTTTTCCACTTTTATTGACATAGGTTATTTTCTGTTGGATAGCCAATTGATCGACTTCAGGAAGCAATAAAGCTTTGATTTCAATCTTTGAGTTTTGTGCATATCCAACAGATAGGGTAACTGCTAAAAAAATAAAAAACGGTACTATTTTTTTCACAGTCTCTTTCTCTATTAAAAGTTTGGTTTTAAACTATATTTAGCATAGAATTTATTAAGATGCTCTATCGCTTCATCTGCAGAATCTACTATTCTAAATAAATTCAAATCTTCTTTACTAATTGTTGCATTTTCTTCAAGCAATACCTTTTTTATCCAATCTATAATTCCGCTCCAAAAACCAGAATCAACTAATATAATAGGAAAACGGCCTATTTTTTTTGTTTGAATCAAGGTAATAGCTTCAAATAATTCATCTAAAGTACCCATTCCTCCTGGCATCACAATAAACCCTTGAGAGTATTTCACAAACATTACCTTTCTGACAAAGAAATAATCAAAATCAAGGCTCATCCCTTTACTAATAAAAGGATTGTCATTTTGTTCAAAGGGAAGTTCAATGTTCAAACCAACGGAAGTTCCGTTTCCTCTGTGTGCACCTTTGTTACCAGCTTCCATGATTCCAGGTCCACCTCCGGTAATGACTCCATAACCGTTTTGTGTTAGTTTGTATCCAATTTCTTCAGCTAAAATGTAGTGTTTATGATCAGGTTTGGTTCTAGCAGATCCAAAGATACTTACAGACGGTCCGATGCGACTTAAGCGTTCATATCCATCAACAAATTCAGCCATTACTTTAAAAATGGCCCAAGAATCATTTGTTTTTATTTCATTCCAAGTTTTTGGGGTAAATCGATCTCTTATTTTTCTATCTTCGTTCGGGCTCATATGTTTCTATTTGATATACTGTCATCTATAATACTTTAGGTAAAGTCGTAGATGATTAGTGATTTGTAGAGCTAATGATACAGCTTTTAAACTAAGATTGCAAGAGTTCTTTCTTTAAAAATTTTGCGGTATAACTTTTTTTGTTTTTTATGATTTCTTCAGGAGTTCCTTTGCATAAAATAGTCCCTCCATTACGACCTCCTTCTAGACCAACATCGATAATATGATCGGCTAATTTAATGACATCCATATTGTGCTCTATAATCAACACAGTATTCCCTTTATCCGTTAGTTTATTAAGTACATTCATCAATACATTGATGTCTTCAAAATGTAGCCCTGTTGTTGGTTCGTCTAGGATATAGAATGTATTTCCTGTATCTTTTTTAGCAAGTTCTGAAGCCAATTTTATTCGTTGTGCTTCACCACCCGAAAGAGTCGTAGATTGTTGACCTAGTGTGATATATCCCAGTCCTACATCTTGAATAGTCTTGATTTTTTTATAGATTTTAGGAATGGAATCAAAAAAAACAACGGCTTCGTTTATGGTCATGTTTAAAACATCAGAAATTGATTTTCCCTTGTATCTGATTTCTAATGTTTCTCTGTTGAATCTTTTACCATGACAAGTTTCGCATTCTACAAAAACATCAGGTAAAAAGTTCATTTCAATAACTTTTAGTCCGCCTCCTTGACAGGTTTCACATCTTCCTCCTTTAACATTAAAAGAAAATCTACCTGCTTTATATCCTCGAATCATTGATTCTGGGGTTTTGGCAAAAAGGCTGCGGATTTCACTGAAAACTCCTGTATAGGTTGCTGGATTTGATCTTGGAGTTCTTCCGATAGGAGATTGATCGATGTCGATTATTTTATCAATATGTTCCAGGCCTTTAATTGATTTATAAGGCATTGGCTCCTTGACCCCTCTGTAAATGTGTTTATTTAAAATAGGGTATAAAGTCCCATTGATTAAAGTGGACTTTCCGCTTCCGGAAACACCGGTTACACAGATCATTTTACCTAAAGGAAAAGTAGCGGAAACATTTTTTAAGTTGTTTCCGGAAGCTCCTTTCAATACAAGTTCATTTCCATTCCCTTTTCTTCTGGATGTTGGAACTTTAATTTGCTTTCTTTTAGTAAGGTAATCAGCCGTTAGTGTGCTTTCTTGAATCATTTCCTTGTAAGTTCCTTTGCTTACAATTTCTCCTCCATGTCTACCTGCACCAGGACCAATATCAAGCACGTAATCTGCGCACTGCATCATATCTTGGTCATGTTCAACTACCAGTACTGAATTTCCTATATCTCTTAATTTGATCAATGAATTGATAAGTCTTTCATTATCTCTTTGGTGCAAACCGATACTTGGTTCATCCAAAATATACAATACACCAACCAGTTGAGATCCTATTTGTGTTGCAAGTCTAATTCGTTGCGCTTCACCACCTGAGAGGGATTTAGAGGTTCTATCTATGGTCAAATACTCTAATCCTACATCTAGTAAAAACTGAATACGAGTACGAATTTCTTTGATGATTTCAACTCCAATTATTTTTTGATCTGAACTTAATTTAGGTTCCAATTGAGAAAACCATTCTGCCAATTCTCCAACATCCATTTGAGCAAGTTCAGAAATGTTTTTACCTGCCACTTTAAAATGTAAGGATTCTTTTTTCAATCTATTTCCGTTGCAGGTAGAGCACTTGCTCTCATCCATAAAGCCTTTAGCCCATCGTTTGATAGAAGTAGATTCGCTATTGTGATATTGATCTGTAATAAAGGCATTGATCCCCTCAAAATCAATCTCGTACTTACGAGTTACTCCAAGGGATTTAGAATTAATTTCAAATTTTTCTTTGCCGCCGTTTAAAATAATTTCAAGCGCTTCTTTGGGAATTTTATTTATTGGATCGGTTAACTTAAAACTAAATCGATCCGCTATCAATTGTAGTTGTTTGAATATCCAACTGTTTTTTTGTTCTCCTAAGGGCGCAAAACCACCTGCAGCAATAGAAATACTTGTATCTGGAACTAATTTTTCAAAAGTAGTGTGTTTGACAACTCCAAGTCCATTACAAGTGTTACAAGCTCCTTTCGGAGAATTGAAAGAAAATGAGTTAGGTTCAGGATTAGGATAGGCTATTCCGGTAGTTGGACACATTAAATTTTTACTAAAGTATCTTGGAGTTTCTCCTTGATGCTCAATAACCATTAAAATATTTTCACCTGCATACAAAGCTGTTTTAATACTTTCTTCCAGACGCTTGGTGTTGTCTTTATTGACAACCAGCCTGTCCACTACAATTTCTATATCATGTGTTTTGTAGCGGTCTAGACGCATTCCTTTTTCAATATCTTTTATTTCTCCATCTACGCGAACTTTTACAAAACCTTGTTTCGAGATTTGTTCAAAAAGATCTCTGTAATGTCCCTTTCTTGATTTGACAACAGGAGCAAGAATGATTGTTTTTTTAGTATCGTAATCTTTTAAAATTAAATCAATGATTTGTTCATTGGTGTAACTCACCATTTTTTCTTGCGTTTCATAAGAATATGCATCGGCGGCTCTCGCAAATAATAAACGCAAGAAATCATAGATTTCAGTGATGGTACCAACGGTTGATCTCGGATTTTTATTTGTGGTTTTTTGCTCAATAGAAATAACCGGAGAAAGTCCATCGATTTTATCAACATCTGGCCTTTCTAAGCCGCCAAGAAATTGACGAGCATAAGCAGAAAAAGTTTCTACATATCTTCTTTGTCCCTCTGCATAAATGGTGTCAAAAGCCAAGGAAGATTTTCCGCTACCACTCAAACCCGTGATGACCACTAGTTTTTCTCTAGGTATTTTTACATCAATATTTTTAAGATTATGGGTTCTAGCCCCCAAAACTTCTATGTGCTCTTGTGTGTTTTCCATGTAGAATTAAAAAAAACAAAGATACTTAAAAAGAGTATATATTATTGGAAGTTCTAGGAATCTTAAAAGAAGAAAAACGGATGGTTTTTAAAAAGCACAAGCTGATTAATTTTATTACATTTGTGTAACTTTTTTAAAGAGGATGGTTCAAAATATTTTACAGAAATTAGGCTATGGTGTTTTTACCTTGTATGGGGTAGCAACGGTTGTTTTTTTACTGTTTAATGTATTACCTGGGGATCCCGCGAGAATGATGTTAGATCAACGGCAAGATAGTGAGCAGTTGGCAATGGTGAAAAAAAAATATGGATTCGATAAACCTTTGATTACTCAGTATTTTTATTATTTAAACGATATCTCAGTAGTGTCTTTTCATAGTAATACATCAGATGATTTTTCATTTATAGAGGATGATAAATACAGCATTTTTTTTGAGGTTCCATTTGATGATTTTCAAATTGTTTTAAAAGCTCCATATTTAAGAAAATCTTTTCAAAAAAACGGGAAGCCTGTGAGTGAAATTATCTCAGAAACACTTCCGAATACTGCTGTTTTGGCAACGGCATCGATCGGGATTGCATTGGTTATTGGAGTGCTTTTTGGCATTTTTTCAGCTTTGTGGAAGGATACGTTTTTTGATAAATTCATAGCTGTTGTGAGTACTTTAGGAATGAGTTTACCTTCTTTTTTGTCAGCCATAATTTTTGCCTGGCTTTTTGGATTTGTTTTGAAAGAGTATACAAATCTAAACATGACTGGGAGTTTGTTTGAAGTAGATGATTTTGGAGAAGGAAGTGTACTTCGATTGAAAAATTTAATATTGCCGGCCATTGTTTTAGGAATTCGTCCTCTGGCTGTAGTGATTCAATTGATGCGAAATTCTTTATTGGAAGTGCTGAATCAAGATTATATAAGAACGGCGAAAGCCAAAGGATTGTCTCAATTTCAAATTGTGAAAAACCATGCTTTTAAAAATGCAATGAATCCTGTTGTGACTGCCATATCTGGTTGGTTTGCTTCTATGCTGGCAGGAGCAGTATTCGTTGAATATATTTTTAATTGGAACGGATTAGGAAAGGAAATTGTTGAGGCCTTAAATACCTTGGACCAACCCGTGATTATGGGAGCTGTATTGGTGATTGCGAGTTTGTTTATTTTGATAAATATTTTGGTAGACTTAATTTATAGTTGGTTAGATCCGAAAATAAGATTGGGTTAGGTTAATGTACATCGAAAACGTTTAAGTATTAGAAAGATGGAATCTTTTTTATCTTAGTATTTAACTGTAAGTTTGTGCATCGATTTAAGACCAAAAAAATGAGAAACTAAATCGAACAAAATAAAAATGAAATTTTTACAAAACATAGCTTTTTTTCTTTTATTGCTTGCCGCTTCTTGTGGAAAAGCACAGGATAAAACCAAGTTTTCAAAGGAAGCTTTGGCTGAAGAGATGATCGATGTTAATGGAGAGCAAATACTTTTTGCGGAAGTTATTTCTAAGTACAAGGGAAAACGTGTTGTTATAGATGTTTGGGCTTCTTGGTGCAGTGATTGTATTGGAGGGATGCCAAAAGTTAAAGAGTTACAAAAGGAGTATGGAGATGCCGTCTTTTTGTTTTTGTCCGTAGATAAAGATTATACTTCCTGGAAAAAAGGAATAGAAAAATACAACGTACTAGGGGAACATTATTTTATTCCGGCAGGTTGGAAAAGTGATTTTAACAATTCTATCGATTTGGATTGGATACCAAGATATATGGTCGTTGATGAATCGGGTAGGATTAAATTACATAAAGCCACAAAGGCATCAGATAAAAAAATAGAAAAAGCTATAAAAAGCTAAAAACGTATAATTGAACGATTAAATTAAATAAAATGAGAAGTAAAATTGTAGCAGGAAACTGGAAAATGAACAACGACTTAGCAGCGTCAAATGCCTTAGCTAATGGATTGGTAGAAGGATTAAAAGGAAAAACATTAAACAATACAAGAGTTGTTGTTGCTCCAACATTTGTAAACTTGACTGCTGTAAAGCAAGCAACTGAAGGTTCAGTTGTAGAGGTTGCTGCTCAAAATATGCACCAGGCTAAAAGTGGGGCATTTACAGGAGAGATCTCTGGAGAGATGCTTACTTCTATTGGTTTAGAATCTGTGATTTTAGGTCACTCTGAAAGAAGAGAGTATTTTGGAGAATCGGATGCATTGTTGGCAGAAAAAGTGAACGCTGCATTAGCAAATAACTTAGAAGTAATTTTTTGTTTTGGTGAAGTTTTAGAAGATCGTAAATCAGGAAATCATTTTGCTGTTGTAGAATCTCAAATCTCGAATGCATTGTTCGCATTAGAAGCTTCAGCATGGAAGAATATCGTATTAGCATACGAGCCAGTATGGGCCATTGGAACAGGTGAAACTGCTTCAGCGGATCAAGCTCAAGAAATGCATGCATTTATCAGAAAAATCGTTGCAGATAAATATGATGCAACTTTAGCAGAAGAAGTTTCTATCCTTTATGGAGGTTCTTGTAAGCCAGGAAACGCAAAAGAGATTTTCTCTAAAGCGGATGTTGATGGAGGATTGATTGGTGGAGCTGCATTGCAAGCTACTGATTTTATCGCTATTATTGAAGCAATTCAATAAGCAAACACATTTTTATATTTTAAGGTTGAATTTGTATCATTGATACAGATTCAACCTTTTTTTTTGTTTACATGTATAAAGTACTGTTGTTCGGTAGTTTGCGTTTTCGTATCTTTAGTCATTATCCTACCCAGAAAAGTTTGAGATATGTTGAAAGATTTAAAACCACCTATAGCATTTGCTATTGTATTCTTTTTTTGCATAGCGAGTTTTGCTGCAAATAACTTTAAACAGGAGATTCCTCCAAAGTGGAGTTTCTTAGATTACCTAGCACAAGGTAATGAAGAAATTAATTATATTGAATTTTATACTACAGCTGGCTTAGAAAGTTCGATGATGGCTATTACGGCTGATATTGATACTGATGGAGACACCGTAATTGATGGAGCAGATTTAGATGATGATAATGATGGGATTTTGGATGAGGTGGAAAATTCCTGCGCATTGATATCAGGCTATGATGGTTATTATACTTTTGATAATACTTTGGATGATTTTTCAGGAGAGGATCATGATCAGCAAAACTCAAGTATTCCCGTTTATTCAACAAATAGCGTTACAGGTTCTCATTCTATTGATTTTAGTACCGATTACTTAGTCCAATACAGTGATGGGTCTTTTTTGATAGACCCTGTGACAAATTTCACTTATTCTTTGTGGGTGAATCCATCTTCTATTTCAATTTCGGAACAAGTGATTTTTGAAGAAGGAGGTAGGGTTAATGGAGTTGGACTTCGATTGATTAATAACACCTTAGAGTGTTTGGTGCATGAGGATTTTAATTCAAGTTCTCCATCCACCTTTACGCTACCAAGTGCTAATGCTTGGTATCATATCGCAGTTACCTATAACAATGGAAATTTGACTTTGTATTTAGATGGAGTTCCTAGTACCACGGTAAATTCTGGCTATGGACAAATTAACAGGCACCCTGGTTCGTCTGGCTTGGGGGGAGTTCAGGGAAACTCTGTATACAATCAAGGTGGGGGGTTTTACTTTA
>NZ_JAQWGB010000091.1 GCF_029238425.1 Flavicella sp. | reverse complement strand
TATAGAAGAAATAATAGGTAAAAAACCCAATTGGTTAATTAGATTAGGGATAGGTGGTATGCTGTTGATGTTGTTGACTTTGCTGTTTGTTGCATGGTTGGTAAAGTATCCTGATATTATTACTGCTTCTGTTTATATTAGCACACCAAATCCTCCTATAGATTTGGTTAGCCCCACCAATGCAAAAATTGAAAAAGTATTTAGATATGATTCAGATAGGATTGTGAAAAAAGGAAGTCCACTGATATTATTGGAAAATACTGCTTCCTACGATGATGTTCAAAAACTCAAAAAGTTTATTGAAATGCTGGAAAACGAAGCCTTTTCTGGAGAGTCTATTCCTATTTATTATGATTTTTCAAAGCTTGGTGCATTGCAAAATAAGTACAATGAATTGATTGTTTATTTGGATGAATATAACGAGTATATAGTGTATACGCCTTTCAAAAAAAGAATACAATTTTTGGAGGATATTATTAAGAATACAAATAATTCCTTAGTTAGTTCAGAAAAGCGTTTGTTGTTAGAGCTTGAGGATAAAAAAATGGTAGAAAAAGATGAACGAAGAGCAAAACAATTATTTGATAAAGGTGTTGTTGCTGAGACAGGGTATGAAAAGCAAACGCAAAGACTTTTGAGTAAAGAGATTCAATTAGAAGTTATTAGAAAAGATTTGATAAATCAAAAAACTAAGATTGTTAATTTACAGAAGCAATTGATGGAGTTACAGATTGACAAAGAACACTTTTATAATCGAATTGTAATAAATATTAAAAATGCGGCAAAAGCACTTTATGCGCAGATTGAACAATGGAGTGATACCTTTGTCATTTCTGCACCGATAAACGGTACTATCTCAATATTCAAGGAGTTTAATAGTGGTGATTACCTTTCTGCGGGGAATTATGTGTTGACAATTCTGCCATTAGGAGATCAAGAAATGTTTGCCTATGGAAATTTTTCCGTAATTAAAGCAGGAAAACTAAACGTTAATAATAAGGCTATTATCAAGTTACATTCTTTTCCATACAGAGAATATGGTTCTATTGATGGATATATAGAGAAGATTTCTGATTTTCCAATAAAAGATATGTATTTCGTGAAAATTCGTTTGCCAGAAAGACTAGAGACGGATTACGAAAAAAAAATTGAATTCAAACAGCGTCTTTCAGGTGAGGCAGAATTGATTACAGAGGATAGAAGTTTATTGAGTAGGGTTTTCAGTAATTTAAAGTATTTCTTAGAGAAACAAATAGAAAACAATACATGAAGGTGTTCAAACAACACGATATAATGGATTGTGGCCCTACATGTCTTAGGATGGTTGCAAAACATTATGGGAAAAATATTTCTCTTACAACGATTAGAGAAAAATCGTATTTAACGAAAGAAGGAGTTTCTTTTGTCGGTATTAGTAATGCAGCTGAATATTTTGGTCTTAAATCTTTAGGAACTAAACTTAGTTTTGAAGATTTGTATAAAAAAGCACCTTTGCCTTGTATTTTACATTTTGATGAAAATCATTTTGTAGTATTGTATAAAGTGAAAAAAAGTCATTTCTATATTGCTGATCCTGGGATAGGAAAATACATCCTTACAAGAAATGAGCTTTCTGAAAAATGGATATCGAATATGGCACTTTTACTAGAGGTAACTCCTGATTTTTATAATATTGAAGATCAGGAAAATCCAAAATGGAATTATTTTTTTTAAGTATTTTTTATCACATAAAAATTTGATTCTGCAAATGTTATTAGCGCTTGTTTTTTCAAGTATTGTTTGTTTGATAACACCTTTTATTACGCAGTCTGTCGTTGATATAGGGATTTTAGGAAAAAACTTAAGTTTTATTTATTTAGTATTAGGTGGTCAATTTGCGATAACTTTAAGTAGTACCGTTGTAGGATTTATTCAAGCCTGGGTCAGTCTTCATTTGAGTATACGCGTGAGTTTGTCTTTTTTGATAGGCTATATTTCAAAATTGATAAAAATGCCTTTTGTCTTTTTTGAAACGAAAACATTAGGAGATATTTTTCAAAGGATAGGAGACAATTCTAGGATTGAATCTTTTATGAGCAATAGCTTTTTTTCGATAGTAATTAGTTCTTTAAATCTTATTATTTATACTGCTATTATGGCATATTATAATTATAAAATATTATTAATTTTTGTTTTTGGGAACTTTGTCTATGTTTTATGGATTTTGGTTTTTATGAAAAAAAGAAAAGAGTTTGATCATGAAGGGTTTAAGTTAGCTTCAGAAAATCAGAATTCTCTGTTGCAGCTTTTTACAGGATATAGGGATATTAAATTAAACAATTTAGAAAAAGAAAAAAGATGGGATTGGGAGAAAATACAGGCGAAACAATTTAGATTGGATATTAAAACAACTATTTGGGGCCAATTGCAATCATCGGGTTCTGTTGTGATTAATAGTTTTGTAGGGATTGTGATGAGTGTTATAATGGCAAAAGAGGTTATTGATGGAAGAATGACTTTGGGTATGATGATGTCTGTTCAATTTATTTTAGGTCAAATAAGTGGTCCTTTGATGTCGTTTTTAGGTTTGATTCACTCTTACCAAGACGCCAGCATAAGTTTAGATAGATTGAGTGAGGTGCTTATGAATAAAGAGAAAGATAGTTATCCGTTTATCTTAAAAGAATTCAAAAATAAAGATATTGTCTTTGAAAATGTTTCTTTTCAACACGAAGGAATTTTATCACCAAAGGTTTTGTCAGATATAAATTTCACAATTCCATCTGGTAAAGTAACGGCGATTGTTGGGCAGAGTGGCAGTGGTAAGGCTACTTTGTTAAAATTACTATTAAAAATGTGGAACGCCTCTGGAGGGAAAATAAAATTGGGAAATGTTGATACTATAGATGATTATTCTTGGCGAGAAAATAGTGGGGTTGTTATGCAGGATAGTTTTATATTTTCAGACACGATTTTAAATAATATAACTTTAAAAAGTTATGACTCTATTAATTTTGAGAGATTTTTACAGGCTTTGGAAATTGCAAATATCAGAGAATGGGTTGAATCACTGCCATTAAGCTATAAAACTAAAATTGGAGAAGATGGACATGGTATTAGCGAGGGACAAAAACAACGTTTGCTAATTGCAAGAGTTGTTTATAAAAATCCACAACTTATTATTTTTGATGAAGCAACAAATACATTGGATGCAGTAAATGAAAAAAAGATTTTGAAAAATTTAAAAAATAAATTAAAAAATAAAATGATGGTTGTTGTAGCTCATAGATTGAGTACAATTCGAGACGCAGACCAAATATTAGTATTGGATAAAGGAGAAATAGTGGAGCAAGGCAATCATGAAAGTTTAATTAATATGAATGGGATTTATGGTAATTTGATAGAAAATCAAAGTTGATTTTAATTATATAATTCTTATAATTTAGCTGCTAATTCAATTACCTCTAAGTTTTTTATCTCTTCCTTATCAATTTCAAATCGTAACATCGTTCGAACTTGATGAAACCCATGCTTACCAGCAGCACCAGGATTCATATGTAAAAGGTTCAGTTTTTGATCGTATTGGACCTTTAAAATATGGGAGTGACCACTGATAAATAATTTGGGAGGATTGGCTTTAATTTCATCCAATATTCTGAAATTATATTTATTTGGATATCCTCCTATATGAGTAATCCAAACGGAGACACCTTCTATTTGAAATCTGCAATCTAGGGGGAATTCTGCTCTTACAGTTTTATCATCTATATTACCATAAACAGCTCTAAAAGGTTTAAGTTTTTTTATGCGATCTGCTACATCAATTTGACCAATATCTCCGGCATGCCAGACTTCATCTGCCTGCTCTACATATTTTAAAATACCAGCATCTATATGGCTATGGGTGTCTGATAACAAAAGAATCTTTTTCATTAATATTAGTGCAAAGAATCAAATTATTTAATTTTTTTACCCTGGGAGTTTTCGTTACCAATTCCAGAAAAATGGTAAAGTTGCAATGAATCCAATTGCAATCTTTGTTTAAGCCATTTTTTTAATTGTATTTCCTGAGCCTTGGTGTTTGAAATACTATCATGCCATTGGATATGAAAGACAGGAATGGTGTCTATTGTTTCAAAATTCGTTTTGATCAAGTTAGAAAAACTCAAAGCTTTCAAACCATCGTGATTTATTTTAGCTTCTTGACTTATATTAACAAAAGGAATTTGACGTTTTTCTATTTTTTCAAGTGTATAGGTAAGATTTCTTATTTTTTCGTCTTTTTCAAAAATAGATTCATCTTTAGAAGCGATCAATTCTTGGTTTTTTACATAAGAACCTTTAATAACATTAATTTCATCAATCAACTTAGAAGTTTCTTCATCTTGATGGATTTCTAAAGTTGTGTTATCAAGTCCGTATGCAGGTAACTTTTCTTCCCAAATAGGAAGTTCACTTCTTTTGATATTATGTCCTAAAACGATAATGGTAATATTCCTGGTAGCATAGTCTATTTTTGAATTGATGATACCGGCACCAGTAGATTCTCCTAATAATTCAATATAACTTTGTGCATTTGAAATATATTGGTTCTTTTTAAAAAGACCATAAAACAAATAAATACTAAACCCAAAAATAATCAAAGCCACTGTAGATGCTATCTGAGATATCTTTCTTCGTTTTACAGAATTGATATAACGCACCATTGGAAAGTTCAAAAACTTAACAATTACAAAAGTAGCCAGCGCTATAAAAATGGTGTTGATGGTAAACAAAAACATCGCTCCACCAAAATACTTGAAATTCATTGTTGCCAATCCGTATCCTGCTGTACATAGAGGAGGCATTAAAGCTGTTGCAATGGCAATTCCCGCAATGGTATTGGTCAATTCTTTTTTTCTACTCAGGGCAATAATCAAGGCGAGTCCCCCAGTTATGGCAATTAAAACATCACGAACATCGGGTTGTGTTCTTGCAATAATCTCTGGTGTGGCTTCCTGAAATAAAGGAATGCTAAAAAATATAAAAGAAGAACTTAAACTAAGTCCAACCATGACACCCAAGTTAATAAGAGAACTTCTTAAGGTGTCAATATCATTTATACCAATAGAGAGTCCAATTCCTAAAATAGGTCCCATCAAAGGAGATATAAGCATGGCTCCAATAACAACTGCTGGAGAGCTAGTGTTTAAACCTATAGAGGCAATTAGAATAGAGAAAATAAGAATCCAGGCGGTGTGACTTTTTACTTGGATACCATCTTTGATTTTTTGGATGGTTTCCTTTTGATCCGTTCCCTCACGAATATCCAAAAGGTTAACCAAGAAGGTTCTTACACTTTGAATAAGGGCAGAAGAACTTTTCTTTACCTCTTCTTTATGTTCTTCTAGTTTTTCGGTTTCCTGATCTTTGTTTTCCATGTAAATATGTTATCGCTCAAAAAGATTTTTAAATCTCTCCGAATTGATCTTTTGCCTGAGCTGCAATCTCTTTAATTTCTTGTTCGTTTTCCTTAGGGCAAATCAATAATACGCCGTCTTTCTCTGCAACAATAAAATTTGATAAACCTTGGATAACTACTTTTTTGTGAGATTGAGTTTTTACTATGTTTCCTTCAGACTCTCTGTAGATAGCCTCACCTCCAATAGTAACATTCTCAGATTTAGATTCTGCTTTTTTGTCATATAATGAACCCCAAGTACCTAAATCATTCCATCCAAATTCAACGGGTAGTACATGAACGTTGTTTGCTTTTTCAATAATTCCAAAATCGATTGAGATATTTTGTGCTTTTGCATAATTAGCATCCACAAACGCTTGTTCTTTGTCTGTATTCCAAGTAGATTCACCCTCTTGAAATAAAGCATACATTTCGGGTAAATGATCTTGAAAAGCTTTGATAATGCTTTTTGCCGACCAAACAAAGATTCCAGCATTCCAAAGGTAATCACCTTGTGCTAAGAATTCTTTTGCCTTTTCAAGGTTTGGTTTTTCTGTAAACTGTTTTACCTTTTTAATTTCTGAAGAATCTTCATTGAATTGAATATAACCATATCCTGTATTTGGTGAGTTTGGCTTGATTCCTAAAGTCATTAAAATTTCTGCTTCATTACAAGCATCGTAAGACGTTTGAATATTTCTTATAAACTCTTCCTCGTCTTCTATCCAATGATCAGAAGGAGCAATAATCATTACCCCGTCAGGATTCTGACTGTGTACTTTTAAAGCAGTTGCTAAGATACAAGGTGCCGTATTTCTCATCGCAGGCTCCAAAAACAATTGGTTTTCTGAGATACTTGGCAATTGTCTAAGAACAATGTCTTTGTATTTGCCATTGGTAGCAATAATTACATTTTCTGAAGGAACTAATGATTCCAATCTCGCAAATGTCTTTTGTATCAAGGAAACTCCAGCACCTAACATGTCATGAAATTGTTTTGGTGTTTCAGATGTACTTATTGGCCAAAATCTAGATCCGATTCCACCGGCCATAATAACTGCGTAATTATTTTTATTCATAGTCTAGTTTGAGCTTCTACCTCAGAGTTTAAGTGTATTAAATATTTTTTTTTGGATTTTTTATCCAAACAAATAGACCTTGTTCGTTTTTTTTCTAACAACACAAAAGATCTTTGTTTGAATTCAAATTCAGTTCCAATTTTTAACTCAAAGATATAATTTTTATTGGGATTTTTTATCTGTTGTTTTAAGGCTAGTGAAAGTCGAGGGTCACTATCGGTGCTGGCTTTGGCATTTAATAAATATTTGGCCAAATGCGGTAATATGTCATTCGGGTAAATTTCAGGTCTAAGAAAAGGAAGCATCAAGTCTTTAAAGGTAAGTTTCCATTCTACACCATGTGGTTTTACACGACCAAATTTTTTGTAAGTTTTATAGTGAGCAATTTCATGAACCAAAGTCAATAAAAATTGAAAAGAATTTAAATTATTGTTGATGGTAATCAGATAATCTCCTTTTTTTGTTTTTCTAAAGTCACCATGTTTTGTGACACGTTCATTTTTTATTTGCACTCTTAAATCTTTTTCAGATAAATAGTGCGCAATAGTGCTGTGTGCTCCTGTAGGAATGTATTCGAATATACTTTTCAAAAATGATTTTTATGGAGTTGTACTAGATACTTGTAGAACTTTACCGTTGTAGAATTTTGCTCCGGTATTGGCAAAATCAAAAATATATTGGGCCATTTCTAAAGGATGTAAGGGAGCTTGATAATCCGGAAAAGCTTCTGCTAGCATTTCTGTTTGAACAGCTCCGATGGCCAGAACGTTAAACTTGTAACCTTGATCTCTATATTCTTCAGCCAATAATTCAGATAGGGTAATCACCGCTCCTTTAGAAGAACTATAAGCAGCAAGTCCTGCAAACTTCATACTTCCTTGAACTCCTCCCATGCTACTTATGGTTACTGTATGGGTGTTTTCAACAAAAAACGGCAACAAACATTGTGTAAGAGAAGCTACGGCAAAAACATTTACCTGGTATACATTTATAAAATCTTCAGTGCTTGTTTGAGAAAATTCTTTGTTTAATAGAGTTCCTGCGTTGTGAATCAATATATCTACTTGTTTCCAGTTGTTTTTGACAAATTCGGAGACTAATTCTAATGATTTTTCATCTGTCAGATCTACTGGTAGGGTTGTGATGTTTTTATGATTTATGGCTTCTAGAGTATTGGAGTTTCTAGAAAGTGCTAATACATTGAAATCATTTTTTGCAAATAACTGCGCTAATTCAAAACCAATTCCTCTGCTGGTTCCGGTGATAACTACGTTTTTCATTTTTTGTAAGTATGTGAATTTTATTCCTCTTCAGGGAAAATAATATGTTGATAGGCTCCAATATCTGGTGCTGTTGTTCTGTCGGTTTCAATTAAATCCAAGGGCGTTTTTGCAGCACTGGTAATATCTCCTTTGTTGATCAATTCGCTTTCTTCTCCAATTTCAAATTTATTCATTGAAGTATCTAGATAGTTTGTGTTTACATTGAAAATATTATCTAAATATTTGGTTGGGTCCGTAAAGTCATACAAGGGATCCTCAGAAGATTCGGATTGTTTGAACATACAATTTTGGAAAAAGTAAGAAAATAAGTCAGACTCGTTTTTCTCCAAGAATAATTCGTTAGTTGTATTTCCATCGATGATAGAATTACTTATGTTAAAGGTTAAGTCAGTGGCAGTTTCTTCAGGAAAACCATTCGATCTGATATTGCTAATTTGCAAGCTGCTTCCTCTTCTAATACTTTCTGACCAGTAATTGGCAATTGTCAAATGGTTAAAATCATAGTTTCCTCCATTCATAATATTTATGGATGAAGTTCTACTGCTTCCTATTACTAGGTTTTCTCCACTAATATTAGAGTGATTGGCCAATAGTCCTATCTCAGCATGATTGTATAATTCTGTATTGCTAATGGTAAGTGTAGGTGTAGAACCATCGGTACTAAGAGAATCGCAGACAATTCCAAAACGTCCATTTTTGTTGTTCAAATAATTGATGCTGTTTCCCTTGCTTCCTGCTCTCAACCAAATGGCATCCCATTGTCCAGGACGGTCACTAAATTCGGGTTCTAACCTGTCTCCTTCTATGAATACTTTTTCGTCAAGTGTTCCATTGATAATTAAACTAGCGTCTTTTTCAATAACCAATGCCGAGTTTTTATGGAAGTGAAGTTTTTTGTTTGCGGCAATGCTTAGAGTCTTGTTTTCTGGAACTCCACAATAACCATAAAAGACGATAGATTTTTCGTCGGTAACATCATTAAATACTGCTATTTCCTCATCTGATAAATAATGGATGTTTTTTGGTGAGGCATCAGGTAAAAAATAAGGGACAACCGTAGTCGTGTCTATTTCATTGTTGACATAAATAAATTGCGCATCTTGAACGAGAGTTACCAATTTTATATTTTTAGTGCTCATTCCAGAATCGAAAATAATTGAATCTGTGTAAATAGGATTTGTTGCTGAGTAATTGATTGTTCCTTCTATAAAAATAAACAAACTATCCTTAGCTCTGAGGGGCACATTATCAAAGGAAGTTCCTGGTAAACCATCCACATTCAATCTGTAATATGAATCAGATCTTCCTAAATAAATAGAAGGGATGTGAATATCGTTGGAACTGTTGTTGTATACTTTCAGGGAATACGTACTCGTACTGATATTAGAAAATACAGTATCTAAAAAAATAGTGTCATTGGGTGCGGAAAAACTTAAATTATCACTCTGACTTGGTATTGTAGAAAAGTCCTTTCTGCAAGAGAAAGAAAGAAGCAATATGACTGTCAAAATAGAATAAACGAAAAGGTTTTTCATCGATAAATTACATTTTTGTAAAGATACACTATTTAGAATTTCAACGGGACTTAAAGTAAATAAACTAAAAAGCTGGGTTTATTTTTTAACCAATTCAATTTCAAATATTTTATCCCAGTTTTTACCGGTAACAAATAAACGTTTTCCAATACGATCATAAGCGATTCCATTGAGTACATAACTTGTATTCGGATCTGGTTTGGATACCTTGTTTCTCAGACTGTTCAGGTTGACCACTCCTTCGATGGTTCCGTTTGTAGCGTTTATGATAATGATGGTGTTCTTTTGCCAGATATTAGCATAAATTTTCCCGTCAATATATTCAATTTCATTTAGGCTTTCCGCTTTTCTTGTGTTGGTGTATGCTTCGATAAAGCGTTTTTCTTTTTGTGTTTTAGGGTCAAGGAACCAAATTCTCTCCGTACCATCAGATTTTATAAGTTCTTTACCGTCGTTGGTAAAACCCCAGCCCTCTTTGCTTTTTTCATAACTAAAAGAGCCTACTTTTTCAAAAGTCTCTAAGTCATAAATAAACCCAATTTTTGATTGCCAAGTCAATTGAAAAAGTTTCGAATTCATGATGGTAATTCCCTCCCCGAAATATTTTTCGTCAAGTTCCTTTATTTGTAAAACCTTTCCTGTTTTTAGGTCTGTTTTTCTAATAGAAGATTCCCCTCTTTGACCTGTTCCTTCATACATAAAACCATTATGATACTCTAAACCTTGAGTGAATGCTTTTGAGTCATGTGGGAAAGAGTTTATTAATTTGTAGGTGTATATACTTGGTTTCTGATCCGCTAGAAAATAAATTCTATTATTTAGCTTTTTTGAGATGCCATCATAAAAAATACTTGAAGTCAATGTATGAACCCCTAAAACTTCTTTTGCAATGGAAATACTCTCATTATTTTCTGCAGTGATTCTTTTCCCATCCAAGAAAAAATGAATAGAATCCAATTCCTTTCCGTTGGTTTCTTTGACAGATAATGTTAAATTTTCATTTATGTTAATTTTTTGTGGAGCATTGAATTTGAACTCAATATCTTCTCCACATCCTATAATTACTAGGCTTAAAAGAAAAAAAACAAAGGGAAATTTAATTGACATTTGTGAAATTTTAGGATTAGAAAGTTTTGATAACAAATAAAACAATTTATTTGTTTGAAATCTAAAAAATATCGTTAAATTTGCAGTCTCAAAAAAAGAATTAAAGATTAAAAATATATAAAGATGAAAAAAGGTATACATCCAGAAAACTACAGAATGGTTGCTTTTAAAGATATGTCAAACAATGATGTTTTCTTAACTCGTTCTACAGCTGCTACAAAAGAAACTTTAGATGTTGATGGTGTTGAGTATCCATTGATCAAATTAGAGATCTCTAGAACATCTCACCCTTTTTACACAGGTAAATCTAAATTGGTTGATACTGCAGGACGTATCGATAAATTTAAGACAAAATACGCAAAGTTCAAGAAGTAAGCTTCTTTTACTTTTTAGTTTATATAAAATCCTATCAAATTTTGATAGGATTTTTTCTGCTTTCAATACTTTGGTAATTAGACAGTCAGTAGTCCAATTGTCTTCAAGGTTTCTATAGGCTTAGAATACCAAAATAATTCAAAATCTTCAAAGTTCTCTTCGTAACTTTTTTTAAGATCTGAAAATTTTATTTTAGACATATTCGCCGATATTTTTAGATCGGGGAGGAATTCAATTAACCAACGTCCTTTTTCTTCTTCTAAAGAAAATTCTTTCGTTTCTGTAGTTGTATGAAAAAAGAGACGCATCATAGACCATGAATTATTTTTTTTGGTCTTTTTATAGCTTTCAAAAATAGGGTCGGTGCCAAGCCAAATAATTTGCGCATTGGGTTTTGTGTAAAATCTATTTTTGTTTTGAATACAGGTTTCAATATAATTAGGAGTGATAGTTGATTTTGGTGTTTTAAAATCAAACCAATCTCTTGTGGACAAATCGAACCCTATTCCATGCATGTAATTGAAAATAGATGCTTTCAATCCTTTGCTAAACTTGTCGTGGTTAATTCCTGTTTTGTCCTTAAAGTCAACGTCGTTATTTGCAAATTGTATGTCCTTGTATAGAGGAGTAATCCCATATTCTTTAGGTGTTTTTCCAATTGGACTATGAGTAGTTAGTGAAAATTGGTGCCAAAATCCAGATTGAATAGTCCCTATTTCAAAAAGTTGTCGGACCATTTCTAAACTGTCAACTGTTTCTTGTACAGTCTGACTCGGATAACCATACATAAGGTAGGAGTGAACCATGATGCCGGCTTGAGTCAAGTGATTAGTCACCTGTGCGACTTGCTCTACGGTTACTCCTTTTTCAATTAATTTCAATAATCGGTCAGAAGCCACTTCCAAACCACCTGAAACAGCAATACAACCAGAAGCCTTTAGTAAAATACAAAGCTCTTGTGTAAAACTTTTTTCAAACCGAATGTTTGTCCACCACGTGATGGTTAGTTTTCTTTTTAGAATCTCTATGGCAACCGCCTTCATTAGGGCTGGGGGAGCGGCTTCGTCAACAAAGTGAAATCCATTTTCTCCGGTTTGCTCCATAAGTTCTTCTATTCTATCAACTAAAATTTTTGCTGCAACGGGTTCGTAAATTTTAATATAATCAAGAGAAACATCACAAAAAGAACATTTTCCCCAGTAGCATCCATGGGCCATGGTTAATTTGTTCCATCTTCCGTCACTCCACAAACTGTGCATAGGATTTGCAATTTCAATAACGGAAATATAGGAGTCTAGAAACAAGTCAGAGTAATCTGGCGTTCCTACATTGTTTTGTTTATAATCGGATTTTAAGGAACTATTATTATACACAACAGTATTGTTCTCTAGCAATAAAGTCCTTTTGAATTTATTAAAATCTTCATTTTCTTCAGTTGGATTTTCTAAATTAGAAAGAATCAATTCAATGGGAAGTTCTCCATCATCTAAAGTGATAAAATCAAAGAATTCAAATACTCGGATATCTTTCAAATCTCTCAATTCTGTATTGGGGAATCCGCCACCCATTGCTATTTTAATATCTGGATAATTACTTTTTATGTATTGGGCACATCTAAAAGCGCTAAATAAATTTCCTGGAAAAGGAACAGAAAGACATACAAGCGTCGGTTTGATGGCATCTAATTTTCGTTCCAATATCTCTAAGGTGATGCTGTCTATATAGCTGAGATCTAATGAAAGTTCATGATAAAGTTCGTCAAAACTATTGGCACTTTTACCAATGCTCTCGGCATAACGGCTAAAACCAAAATTCGAGTCTATGCACTCTATAATAAAATCAGAAATATCTTCTAAATACAGAGTTGCTAAATGTTTTGCCTTGTCTTGCATTCCCATCGCTCCAAAAGCCCATTCTAGGTCGTCTAACTGCTCAAATCTACTAGCTCTAGGTAGAAAGTTATCAGTGCAAATAATTCTAGCAAGGGTTTGGTTTTTCCCTTGTAAAAAACTTATAACGGTGTTTATGGTGGTAAAGTAGTTCTCTCTCAATGTAAATATTCGTTTTGCATTTTCCGATGATATATTTTGAGAATCGAATGCGAAAGAAAAGAAGTCTTCTAGTCTATGTTTTGAGAAAAGTTCTAAGATGACCTCAATACCTAAATCAGATTGATGACATGATATATTTTTGGTGTTTAAAAATCCTTTTATATAAGCAGTTGCAGGATAAGGAGTATTTAATTGGGTAAAGGGAGGTGTTATTAATAGCGCTTTTGTCAAATCTAAACTTTTAACAAAGATACATAAAGTAAGACAGGACTATGTTATTTAACGAGCTATAGATTGTATTGAAATAAAATAGCTTCCTTATAAGAGAAGGAAGCTTTTCTAAAAGTAAATGAGGTATTTTTAGATAAAGGTCACTTTACCAGTTGCAACATCGTAAGATGCTCCTACAATGTTTATTTCTCCATTTTTTTCCATTTCAGCTAAAATTGTACTTTCTGCTTTTATTTGCTCAACAGATAATTCAACATTTGTAATCGCTGTCTCTTCAATAGATTCAGCAGTTACTTCCTGTTTGTTTACTTTAGAAACTGCCGGTTGTATTTTGCTCAAAAGAGCGGTAATATTACCTAGCTCTACATGTTTACAAGCCGCTGTAACAGCACCACACTTAGTATGTCCCAGAACTACTACAGATTTTGAGCCTGCAACTTTACATCCGTACTCAATAGAGCCTAATACATCTTCGTTTACTACATTACCTGCAACACGTACACTAAATATATCTCCAATACCCTGGTCAAAAATTATTTCAGCAGGAACCCTTGAATCGATGCAGCTCAAAACTACAGCAAAAGGGAATTGGCCTCCGCTTGTGTCACTAACTTGATTGTTTAAATCTCTATTTAGTTTATTGTTTGCAACAAATCTTTCGTTTCCAGTTTTTAATGTTTCAATTACAGATTCAGGTGTAAATAATTGTTGAGTTTCTTTCGTTTGTGCTTTCATGATGTATATGTTTATAAATGTCTTTAGTTAATTGAGAGTTTACTTTTGGGTCTGTTGTTAAAAAATTCGACAAAACTTTCAGGGTTTTCTACAACACCTCTTTTTGAATTTAATTTGATATTGATGTTTCTGTTTTTTGCTTTTAACAAAAAGTCTTCTAATACCTCTATAATGTCATTGTCTAGGAACCTGGTTTTTAGTAAGTTGATTTCTAAATATGTATCGTTAGGGATTTTTTCAAGTTCTCGCATAATTGCACCTTTGTTGAAAAAAGTTACCTCTTCTGCAAATTCCATGTTTAAATAATGATGATCAGTATCGGTTTCTTTGATATGTAAAAAGTGAGAATTTAAATAACTTTTATACAATACTACCAAAATCCCAATAACTAAACCAATACCGATTCCTACTAACAAATTATACTGAACAAAAAGAACGGTTACAATAAATGGTACAAATTGTTGCCAACCTAATTTGTATACTTTTTTAAAAGTAGCTGGATTCGCTAATTTGTATCCTACAATCAGTAAAATCGCTGCTAAAACAGCAAGCGGTATCATATTTAGTACCGTGGGAATTGCTATAACGGATATCAATAATAAAAATCCATGAACAATTGCTGAAAGTTTTGTTTGTCCACCAGATTGGATGTTGGCTGAACTTCTTACAATAACTTGGGTAATTGGCAGACCTCCAATCATACCAGATAAAATATTCCCGGTTCCTTGTGCAAATAATTCCCTGTTTGTAGGAGTGATTCTTTTTTTTGGGTCAATTTTATCAGTTGCTTCTACACATAATAAGGTCTCTAGACTGGCTACTAGCGCAATTGTAAAACCTGTGATCCACACGTTTTTATTGGATATAGCTGCAAAATTAGGCAAAGAGAATTGTGCAAGAAAGGAATCGACACTTTCAGGTATCGGAACTTTAACCAAGTGCTCTGGGAGCATCTCCATAGATGCACTAGATTTAGTCAAGCTGTAATATACAACTCCCATAATTACGGCTACGAAAGGTCCTTGGATTAACGTGAAAAATTTTCCTTTCTTTGAAAGAACATTGCTCCAATAAATAATTAGAATTAAAGCGAGTGTTCCAATTAAGGTGGCGCTCATATTCGCGGAGTTTATTGCGTTTAAGATATCGGAAAAGGTATTATTACCATTTACCTGAAAGAAATCAAAATCTCCTTCAGGGTTGGTGTCATATCCAAAAAAATGAGGTATTTGTTTTAATATGATGATGATTCCTATTCCTACAAGCATTCCTTTGATCACCGATGAAGGAAAATAATATCCAATAACACCTGCTTTAATAATACCAAAAAGGATTTGTATAATTCCTCCAATAACTACAGCTACCAAGAAATTTTCATAACCACCTAAATCAGTGATTGCCGTCATTACAATAGCGGCCAAACCTGCTGCAGGACCACTTACTCCTATTTGCGAGCCACTAATGGATCCAACTACGATACCTCCAATAATACCTGCAATCATTCCTGCAAAGGGTGGAGCTCCACTGGCTAATGCAATTCCTAAACATAAAGGAAGGGCAACAAAAAACACTACAATACTTGCGGGTAAGTCCGACTTGAATGATTTAAAAATAGATGAATTCATGACAATTGTATTATTAGGTTTATAGAAAATTAAATACTAATTCTTTGTAAAAGTCTGTGATAGCTTCTTTGTCATCAGATAAATCTGTAAGTGAGGGTAGATGTTCAGAGAAATATTTTTGATGATGGGCTCCTTCAATAACGGTTGAGATAAGCATATGTGGATACTTAAAATCAGGTTTTATTTCTAAAATTATTTCAGCAACTCTGTTTACTACTGATTTAAAAGCAGTATACGATCCCTTGCTATTTGCCTCATCAACATTTTTCGTATGATATGCTTTTGTAGATTCAGAAAAAATAATGGCACTTAATAGTACTTCATTTACATAGGAAAAATCATTATCAATTAAAACAGGTTTCGTAAGCAGGTCTAAAGACTTTCCTAGTCGTTCAGCGGGAGATTCGATATTAGTGGTAGCGAAAAGTAGTTTGTATTCCATCCAAGTCCAATACCAACTTGTTAAATAAATAAGCAATCGATGTTTGTTCTCAAAGTATCTATAAATAGAGCTTTCAGGTGAACTTATTTTTAATCCAAGTTTTTTGAAAGTAAATTGCTCAAAACCAATCTCGTAAATAAGCTCAATGCTGTTGGAGATTATTTTTTTTCCCAAGGCTGAAGAGTCTGGGTTTTTAGTGTATAACTCAGAATCTATTTCAATATGTATGTGTAATTCTTCCATAAAAATATTGCTTGCCTCTTGTAAATATAATAGTATTACTATTGAAAATGCAAATAAAACAACGATTTTATGAAAGGAAATGTTTTAGAAGGAAAGTTTATTGCATAAAAAAACCTTTACAAAAAGTAAAGGTTTTTTTATGTATCACTAGAGAAGTTTATTGTATTCCAACCAAATCTCCAGCAGCATTTTTAGTAGGTAAATCTGATTTACCCATTAAATATATGTCAACTTGTCTCGCAGCTTCTCTACCTTCAGAAATAGCCCAAACGATTAATGATTGTCCTCTTCTCATATCACCAGCAGTGAAGATATTAGGAACATTTGTTTGGTAAGAACCATACTCGGCCTTATAGTTAGAACGAACATCTCTATCCAGTCCTAATTTGTCTGCCAATGTACTTTCTGGACCTGTAAACCCTAATGCTAAAAGAGCTAAATCACAAGGCCATGTTTTCTCAGTTCCTTCAATCTCTATCAATTGAGGTCTTTGACCAGGAACCATTTTCCATTCTACATTTACGGTTTTTAAAGCAGTAAGTTTTCCGTTTTTATCTTTGATAAACTCCTTAGTGTTGATCAACCAGTTTCTGTCACATCCTTCTTTATGAGAAGAAGATGTTTTCAACTGTAGTGGCCAATATGGCCAAGGTGTTGAGGCAGCTCTGTGTCCAGGAGGCTTAGGCATAATCTCAAAGTTAGTTACAGATTTAGCTCCATGACGGTTAGAAGTACCAACACAGTCAGAACCCGTATCACCACCACCAATAACAATAACGTCCTTGTCAGTTGCTAAAACTTGATCTTTGATCTCTTGTCCAAAAACTACTTTAGTTTGTTGTGTTAAGAAATCCATTGCTTGAACAACTCCATCAGCATCAATACCTGGAGTAGGTAGACTTCTTCTTTCTGTTGCTCCACCACATAAAACGATTGAATCAAATGCTTTTAAATCTTCAACGTCATAATTTACACCTACGTTTACATTTACTTTAAAAGTGATTCCTTCTGCTTCTAAGATTGCTACACGTCTGTCAATAATTCCTTTTTCCATTTTGAAGTTAGGAATACCATAACGTAACAATCCACCGATAGCATCGTCTCTTTCAAAAACAGTAACTGTATGACCAGCTCTGTTTAATTGTTGTGCTGTTGCCAAACCTGCAGGTCCTGAACCAACAACAGCAACAGTTTTACCTGTTCTTGTTTTTGGCACTTGCGGTTTGATCCAACCTTCTTTAAAGGCACGCTCAACTATATTTTTCTCTATATTTTCAATTGAAATAGGATCTTCAATAATTCCTAATACACATGCTTGTTCACATGGTGCAGGACACAAACGACCTGTGAATTCAGGGAAGTTGTTTGTTGAGTGTAAAATCCAAGAAGCTTTTTTCCATTCCCCTTGGTGTACCATATGGTTGAAATCTGGAATTAAATTCCCAAGTGGACATCCACTATGGCAAAATGGGATTCCACAATCCATACAACGAGATCCTTGCTCTGTAATTTCAGAGTCACTCAATGGAACTGTAAATTCACTATAATTCTCTACACGGTCTTTTACAGGCGTGTATGTTTCATCTTTTCTTTCGAATTCTTTAAAACCTGTTACTTTTCCCATTGTTATACTGTTTCTAATTCTTCAACCATTACTTCACCTTTTGCTAAACGAGCAAGGGCTTTTTTATACTCAGTTGGCATAACTCTAACAAAATTACTTAAGCTAGTGTCCCAATCAGCCAACAATTCTTTACCTCTATTACTATCAGTATATAAAACATGCTTTTCAATCAGTCCTTTTAAGTCTGCTGCATCTTCTGGTAAGATTTCTTCAAACTCAATAGTTTCTTTATTACATAATCCGTTTACAAATTTATTTTCTGGATCATAGATATAAGCGATACCACCACTCATACCAGCTGCAAAGTTTCTACCTGTGTTACCAAGTACTACCACTTTACCACCAGTCATGTATTCACATCCGTGATCTCCAACCCCTTCAACAACTGTTGTCGCTCCAGAGTTTCTTACAGCAAAACGCTCTCCTGCAATACCGTTGATATATGCTTCACCTTCTACTGCTCCAAATAAACAAACGTTACCAACAATAATATTGTCTTCTGCTACGAAGTCTGCTGCAGCTGGTTTTTTAACGATCAGCTTAGCTCCAGATAATCCTTTACCTAAGTAATCATTTGTATTTCCTTCTATAGTAAATGTCAATCCAGGTGCACTGAAGGCTCCTAAACTTTGTCCAGCAGAACCAGTAAATTTAAGATTTAAAGTGTCTTCAGGTAACCCTAAATGTCCATAGATTTTAGAGATTTCATTACTTACAATAGCACCAACAGAACGATCTGTATTGATGATTGGATATTCAAGAGTCATTTTCTCTTTTCTATACAATGCACGGTGAGAATCTTTTAAGATTTGGAAATCTAAAACATTTTCTAAACCATGATCTTGTTTTTCTGTATTCTTAACAGGCATTTCGCTATAAGCAGTAGGTCTGTGTAAGATTGCAGATAAATCCAATCCTTTAGCTTTGTAGTGAGTGATCGCTTTATTAGCATTAATTTTATGCGTTTGACCAACCATTTCCTCTAAAGTTCTGAAACCTAATTCAGCCATGATCGTTCTTAATTCTTCAGCAACATAGTAGAAGAAGTTAATTACGTGTTCTGGTGTTCCTTTAAAGTTTTTACGTAAGTCTTTGTCTTGAGTAGCAATTCCTACTGGACATGTATTTAAATGACACTTACGCATCATGATACATCCAGAAGCCACTAAAGGAGCGGTTGCAAATCCAAATTCTTCAGCACCTAATAAAGCAGCGATTGCAACATCACGTCCAGTTTTCAATTGTCCATCACATTCAACAACAATTCTACTTCTTAAGTTATTTAATACTAAAGTTTGTTGTGCTTCAGCCAAACCAAGTTCCCAAGGTAATCCAGCATGTTTTAAGGATGTTAAAGGAGAGGCTCCTGTTCCACCGTCATATCCAGAGATTAATACAACATCAGCTTTTGCTTTAGAAACTCCTGCTGCAATTGTACCAACACCAACTTCAGATACCAATTTAACATTGATACGAGCTGCTCTGTTTGCATTTTTAAGATCGTAAATTAATTGTGCTAAATCCTCAATAGAGTAAATATCATGATGAGGAGGTGGTGAAATCAATCCAACAAAAGGAGTAGAGTTACGTGCAGATGCGATCCAAGGCAATACCTTTTCTCCTGGCAACTGTCCACCTTCTCCTGGTTTAGCTCCTTGAGCCATTTTGATTTGAATTTCTTTCGCACTTGATAAATAGTGAGAAGTTACACCAAAACGTCCAGAAGCCACTTGCTTAATAGCAGAGTTACGGCTATCTCCATTCACATTTGGTTGGAATCTTCTTCTATCTTCTCCACCTTCACCAGAATTAGATTTTCCTCCAATACGGTTCATAGCGATTGCTAAGTTCTCATGAGCTTCTCTTGAGATAGATCCATAAGACATTGCTCCAGTTTTGAAACGCTTTACAATGTCAGTCCATGGTTCAACTTCTTCCAATGGAATTGGATCCAAGTTGTCAAATTCAAATAACCCACGAATAGTCATTAAGTTTTCAGCTTGTTCGTTTACTGTTTTTGCATAAACATCATAACTAGCTTGATCACTTAATCTTACCGCTTGCTGCAATTTAGCAACAGTAGTAGGGTTAAACATATGTCTTTCCCCATTACGTCTCCATCTGTAATCTCCACCAATATTTAAACCTAAACGGTTTTTGATTTGAGTATCTGGATACGCATATTTATATCTTTCATTGATTTCTTTTTCAATTTCATACAATCCAATACCTTCAATTCTTGAAGCAGTGTATGGGAAGTATTTTTCAACAAATTGAGAATTGAATCCAACGATTTCAAATATTTGTGAACCTCTGTAAGAGTGTAAAGTAGAGATTCCAATTTTGTTCATTACTTTTAGAATACCTTTCCCAATTGCCTTGTTAAAGTTGTCAACAGCTTTTTGTTCATCCATATCTGTGATGAAACCTTGCTTCACTTGCATTCTAATAATTTCATTAACCATATAAGGGTTAATTGCACTTGCTCCATAACCAAATAAAGTAGCAAAGTGATGTGGCTCACGTGGTTCTGCAGATTCGATAATAATATCGAAGTAAGAACGCTTACGCAAACGGTTCATTTGATGATTTACAAAAGAACATGCCAATAGAGATGGAATTGGAGCAAACTCTTTGTTTACACCTCTATCAGAAAGGATAATGATATTTGTACCTCTTTCTAACGCTTTTGTGATTTGAACAATAATATTGTCCAAGGCATCTTCTAAACCATTTAATCCTTTATCCTTAGGATATAACATTTCAATCGTTTCTGCTTGGAAACCTTCGATATTTATATCTCTAATTTTAGCTAAGTCGTTGTTAGAGATTACAGGGTTTTGAATGCGAAGTTTTCTACATTGTCTTTCTGTAATACTAAAGATATTTCTATCTTTTCCTAAAGCTAAACTAATATCTGTTACAATTTCTTCTCTAATACCATCCAATGGTGGATTCGTTACTTGGGCAAATAATTGCTTGAAGTAGTTAGAAATTAATTGTGGTCTATCTGATAATACTGCCAATGGTGTATCAATACCCATTGATCCAAGAGCTTCTTTACCAACTTGTGCCATTGGAGTAATCACTTCTTGAATATCTTCAATTGTATAATTGAATAAACGAGACCTAGTAGCAATGTCCAAAGTTTCAACTGGACACTCAGTACTTGCTTGTGGTACGTCTTTTAAATGTAATCTAGTTTTGTCTAACCATTCTTTATAAGGTCTTTCAGAAACAATTTTACTTTTGATTTCTTCATCCTTGATGATACGACCTTCGTTCATGTCTACCAAGAACATTTTTCCTGGTTCCAATCTACCGTGGCTAACTACATCTTCTGCAGCAACTTCTACAACACCAATTTCTGATGCCATAATAAGTTTTCCACTCTTAGTAACCGTATAACGAGAAGGTCTTAAACCATTACGGTCTAACAAAGCACCAACATAATCACCATCTGTAAAAGGTACAGAAGCTGGTCCATCCCATGGTTCCATCAAACAAGCATTGTACTCGTAAAATGCTTTTCTTTCTTCAGACATGGTAGCATCTTTTTCCCATGCTTCAGGAATCATCATCATCATTACCTCTGGCAATGAACGACCTGTATGTGTTAATAATTCAACAACCATATCCATAGAAGCAGAATCTGACTTCCCTGGTAAGATGATTGGGAATAGTTTATCTATTTGTGGTCCAAAAACTTCGCTTTTCATGATTTCCTCACGAACACGCATTCTACTAACGTTACCTCTTAAAGTATTGATTTCTCCATTTTGACACATGTATCTAAACGGTTGAGCCAATTCCCATGCAGGCATTGTATTTGTAGAGAATCTTTGGTGCACAAGAGCTAGTCTTGTTACTAAATCAGACTGTTGTAAATCTGTATAGTAAGGACCAATGTCTTCTGGCATAATAATACCTTTGTATATCAAAGTGGTGTTTGATAAACTAGGTAAGTAGAAGTATGAGTTTTCAGACATTTTAGAAGAACTAATAGCATGCTCAGTAATTTTACGAGCCGCATATAATTTAGCATTAAAGATGTTTTCTTCAATGTCTTCTGTCTTTCCAATAAAGATTTGTTCAATATTTGGTTCTGAAGCCAAGGCGATTTCACCTAGTTGACTAGAGTCAACAGGAACAGTTCTCCATCCTAGGATAGATAAACCTTGCGCTTTTATTTCTTTTTCGAATATATCTTTACAATATTGGTATTGGTTTTGTGTTTTTGGTAAAAAAACCATTCCAACTGCATATTCTCTCTGTGCAGGGATTTCAAAATCACAAACTCGCGAGAAATAATCATGAGGAATGTCAATTAGCAATCCAGCTCCATCTCCTGTTTTTCCATCAGAACTTACACCTCCACGGTGTTCTAGTTTTACTAAAATTTCCAATGCATCATGGATGATTTGATTTGTTTTTTCACCCTTTAGGTTACAAATAAAACCTGCTCCACAGTTTTCGTGTTCAAATTCTGGTAAATATAGACCTTGTTTTTCTATCATAATCTTGAAAATAAGAACGCAAAATTACGTAATTTCAATATTAAAAACCAATAGAAAGGGGATAGAAAAAATAAAAATGTATTTATTACAATATAGTTGTCGCAATATTGTTAAATGTGAAAATTATCAATAGAAAATAATTGATAATGCTATATCACTATCAAAAGAGTTGAAATGTTTACGAATAATGAAATGGCACTATATCGATGTAGATGATTTAGCAAAAGGGAATCACTTGAATTATGAAAATGAAAAAAGCGACTTTGAAAGATCAAAGTCGCTTTTGTATTTATAAGTTAATTCTCTGAATTTTAGAGGATTTTTTAGTGATCATTCATTCTGTAATCAGGATATGCGCTCATTCCGTGTTCAGCAGAATCTAATCCTTCGATTTCTTCTTTTTCTGAAACTCTTAATCCCATTGTTTTCTTAAGTGTGAATAGGATAATAAAAGAGGTAGATAAACAGAAAGCACCAACAACAGCAACTCCTGTTAACTGAGTGAAGAACTGCTCAACGCTTGCCATAGCTCCGAAGATACCAACAGCTAAAGTTCCCCAGATACCACAGATAAGGTGAACTGCAACAGCACCTACTGGATCATCTAGTCTTAATTTGTCTACCAGGGCAACGGCCAATACGATAATGATACCTGCAATGATACCAATTAAAATAGCATCCGTAGGACTCATTTGATCAGCACCAGCAGTAATTCCTACTAATCCTCCTAAGATTCCGTTTAAGAACATAGTTAAATCAAAGTTCTTGTAAAGGATTTGAGAGAATGCGAATGCACCAACTCCACCAGCTGCAGCTGCCAAACATGTTGTTACTAAAGTCAAAGAAGTTAATTCAGGATCAGCGGATAATACTGAACCACCATTAAATCCGAACCATCCTAACCATAAAATCAATACACCAGCAGTTGCCAATGGAATGTTGTGACCTTGAATTACTTTAGGGTTACCGTCTTGGTCAAATTTTCCAATACGAGCACCAAGCAGCCAGATCGCTACCAATGCAGCCCATCCACCAACTCCGTGAACTAATGTAGAACCAGCGAAATCGTAGAAGCCCATTGCGTCTAAGAAACCACCTCCCCATTTCCATGCTCCTACGATAGGGTAAACCAAACCAACATAAAGGATAGTAAATACCATGAATGTAGTTAATTTTACTCTTTCAGCTACAGCACCAGAAACGATCGTTGCTGCAGTAGCGGCAAACATTCCTTGGAATAAGAAATCAGTCCACCATGTATAACCTCCAGAAGCGTATTCAGCAGTCATTCCCCCTTCAGGAGCATAAATACCAAAACCTGCAAAACCTAAAACTCCGTCACCAATAAGGTTGAAGTCTCCTGGGTACATTAAGTTAAAACCTGCCAAGCAGTATAGTAATAAACCTGTACAAACAATAAATACATTTTTAAATAAAATATTGATTGTGTTTTTTTGTCTTGTCAATCCGATTTCTAATAAAGAGAAACCTAAATGCATGAAAAATACCAATGCGGTACAAAGCATCATCCATACGTTGTTCGCTGTAAATAAACCTGCGTCCATAATGTTTTAATTTAAATAATTTTTATTTTAAAGTATCTTCTCCTTGTTCTCCGGTACGGATTCTATATGCAGTGGTAACATCTGATACAAAGATTTTTCCATCTCCTATTTCTCCAGTTGCTGCAGAAGAAAGAACGGCATCGATAGTTGCTTGTTCAAAATCATCGTTTACGATGATAGAAATATGACGTCTTTGAATATCACTTGTGCTATAGGCAACACCTCTGTATACGTGCCCAATTTTTTCATTTCCTTGTCCCGTTACATCCCAGTACGTAAAGAAATTTACGTTTACATCGTGTAGGGCTTTTTTTACAGCAGAATATTTTGATTTTCTGATGATTGCTTCAATTTTTTTCATAATAGATAAGTTTTAAAGTTTTATTTCTTGTAAAGAAATAATAAATCATGAAAAAAATCACATAAAGAATAAAATTCTTTATGTGATTTTATGATCAAGACGAATGTCTTTTTTATTTGTCTTCCATTTCTCTTACACGTTCTCCAGGGTAAGCCAAAGCTCCGTGCTCAGAAAGATCTAATCCTTCAATTTCTTCCTGTTCAGTAACTCTTAATCCAATAGTTTTCTTTAAGATAGTTAAGAAAATTAAAGAAGTAACAACTGCCCATGCAGCATAAGCTAAAGTTCCAACCAATTGAGTCATGAACTGAGAAGCTCCACCACCGTTTAATAAACCGATAGCTGTATCTCCGTCAACACCCCATAATCCGATAACTAAAGTACCCCATGCACCACCAATAGCGTGTACAGAGAATGCACCTACAGCATCATCAATTTTAAGTTTTTGCTCAACAAACTCCATAGAAAGAACCACAATGATACCTCCAATGAATCCGGCAATGATTGCACCACCTTCTGTCATGTTTCCACAACCAGCAGTAATACTTACCAATCCAGCTAAGGCTCCATTCAAAGTCATGTCTAAGTTTGGTTTTCCGTATTTGATCCAAGTCAATGCTAATGCAGCAACAGCTCCAGCGGCAGCAGCTAAGTTTGTAACTAATACAACCATAGAAGCACCAACAGCATCATCACCACCCCAAGCTAATTGAGATCCTCCGTTGAATCCGAACCATCCAAACCATAAGATAAATACACCAATTGCAGCGTACATTTTATTATGCCCAGGAATATTAACAGCTTTACCGTCAATGTATTTTCCAATTCTAGGTCCAACTAAGATTGCAGCAATTAATGCAGCCCATCCACCAACAGCGTGTACGATAGAAGATCCAGCGAAATCGATAAACCCTTTTTGAGCTAACCATCCGTCACCGTTCCATTGCCATCCACCAGCGATTGGGTAAATGATAGCAGTTAAAACTACTGAAAAGATAATATAAGTTGTGTATTTAGTTCTACCTGCAATAGCTCCAGAAACGATTGTCGCAGCAGTTGCACAGAATACTGTTTGGAAAAATAAATCAGCAGGTCCTTGGTTATACATTAAACCACCCCAAGCGATATATCCATTTGTTTCTCCGTACATTAAAGAGTATCCGATAAACCAGAATACTAAAGATCCTACGGCAATATCTAATACGTTTTTCATTGCAATGTTCACAACGTTCTTAGAACGTGTCATTCCAGATTCAACCATTGTAAATCCTGCTTGCATTAAGAATACTAAGATACCTGATATAAGCATCCATAACATTCCCAT
>NZ_JAQWGB010000077.1 GCF_029238425.1 Flavicella sp. | reverse complement strand
ATGGAAAGGCAGCAGTGTTTTTATTGGATTCAAAAATAATTGGAGAAACAGAACCGATGGTAAACATCTTTATGAATAAGATGAAAAGCGAAGGTTTTAGAAAAATGTTTAGCGAAGAGTTTGCAACACATACAGATTCTTGTATAGAAGATTTTCTTCAAGGAGATGTAAAGTCTTTATTTTCTAATATGAAAAGTTTGTCTAAAGTAGTTCTTGAAAATTTCAAGCCAATGATTCCCTCTGCATTTCATAAGCTGTGGAAGCAAGGAATTGATTCCAATGACTATTACTTGAAACTCTGTGGTTCAGGTGGAGGCGGATATATTTTAGGGTTTGCCAAAGACTATGAAAAAGTAAAAAAACAACTTAGTGCCTATAATTTAGAGTTGGTTTATAGATTTTAAAATGGATCTATTAGAAATTGCGAAGGAGAACAAAAAATTAAAACGCCCAGTTTATTACGGAATTATTGGTATGCTTTCAGTGATGAGAGGGTATAATATTTTGGTGGTTGTTGTAGCGCAATATTTAGCTTCTATCTTTATTTTTTCTCCGGAAAAACCGCTTAGAACTATTTTGTTTGATCCTCATTTATTTATCACCGTGTTTGCAACTAGTTTAGTAATTGCAGCAGGGTATATCATCAATAGTTTTTATGACTCGGAAGTTGATAAAATAAACAAACCGATAAAATCCAAAATAGATGGTTTTGTTAGTCAAAAAACCAAGTTAAGAACCTATTTTGTTCTGAATGCTACTGGATTTTTCTTAGGTTTTATTGTTTCCTGGAGAGCTGCTTTGTTCTTTGCAGTTTATATTTTTTTAATATGGTTGTATTCCCATAAATTAAAAAAGTATCCTCTTGCAGGACTTTTGTCTTCATCGGTATTGGCCATGTTACCTTTTTTTGTCGTATTTGTGTATCACAAAAACATTTCTGAAATAATCTTTACACACGCTGCATTTTTATTTTTTATCATTACGATACGAGAGTTGATAAAAGATTTGGAAGGAATCAAAGGAGATTTTGTAAATGATTATCAAACAATACCAGTGAAATACGGTGAGCGTTTTACAAAAATTTTAATTTCAGTGATTGTGGTTGTTTCTTTAAATCCTATCTATTTTTTATGGAAATATCCTGAGATAGGTGAGATGAAATATTACTTTTATTTGGTGTTTATAGTATTCTTGTTTTTTCCCATAGCTCTATGGAAAGCAGAGAATATGAAGCAATACAATCTACTGCACAATGTACTAAAGTTTTTAATTGTATTGGGGGTTATGAGTTTGGTTTTGATCGATACTTCTGTTTTGATAACTAGAGTTTTACAAAAAATATAAGGACATTTTCTTTTCCTTAATTTTCAAGATGTAAATCAATAATTAACTGTATTTTTGCAAAAAATAAATTTTTTAAAATGAGTACAGAAAGAAACTCGTCGAGAGGACGACAACAAAGGTCTAATAAATCGGCACCAAAAAGAAACAACAATTCTGAAGGAAGCTTTGATAAAAAACCAGGTGGATTCAAAAAGCGTCCAAGTAAGTTTGAAAAGTCAGCACCAGCAAAAGTTGTAAAAAATGATGTTGGTGGAATTAGATTGAACAAATATATTTCTAATTCAGGGGTGTGTTCTCGTAGAGAGGCAGACGTATTAATTGCTGCTGGTAGTGCTATGGTGAACGGTAAGGTGATTACCGAAATGGGATACAAAGTACAATTAACAGATGAGGTTCGTTTTGATGGAACTTTGATCAATCCTGAGACAAAGAGATATGTTTTGTTAAACAAGCCTAAAAATTACATTACTACAATGGACGATGAAAGAGGTCGTAAAACGGTAATGGAATTAGTTCATATGGCAACTAAAGAACGCATCTACCCTGTAGGTCGTTTGGATAGAAATACAACAGGACTTTTATTATTTACAAATGATGGTGAGTTGGCTAAAAAGTTGACACACCCTAAACATAATGTCCGTAAATTATACCATGCTTCTTTAGATAGAAAATTTGCTGTAAGTGATTTGCAAAAATTAAGTACTGGTGAATTTATGGTGGAAGGGAAAAAAGTTTTTATTGATGATGTAGCTTATGTTGAAGGACAGTCAAAATCAGAAGTAGGAATAGAAATTCATTCTGGAAGAAACAGGATTGTAAGAAAGATTTTTGATACTTTAGGGTATAAAGTTGTAAAGTTAGATAGAGTAATTTTTGCAGGTATGACAAAGAAAAATATTCAAAGAGGTCACTGGAGACATTTGACTGAGCAAGAATTGAATAATTTAAAAATGATTTAATCTAAGATTATTTTAGAATACAAAAAAGCCTTTTCGATTGAAAAGGCTTTTTTATTATTTGGTGATTTTTATTGCATGTAGCATTTCTCTTTTTCCGGGAGGGCCTGGTAGTCTGCTAACCTTAAAGCCAACAGCAATCATTGCTCTGCGAACACTTCCTTTAGCAGAATAGGTGACTAAAACTCCATCTTCCTTTAAGGAATCAAACATTTTTTGAAAAATTTCTTCCGTCCATAATTCAGGTTGAACACGGGCTCCAAAGGCATCAAAATAAATCAAGTCAAATTTCTCAATATCATCAATGTCTTTGATGTATTGTTGTCTCTTTGTCAAATAAAAGTCTTCGTGGACTTTTTGTTTATTATTCCAATCAAATAAATGCATTTCCTCAAACTTGTGAGAAAAATTTCTCGCTTCTAATTCAGAAACATAATTTAATTGTAGAATTTCATCCTCCTGAATTGGGTAGGCCTCAACTCCTGTATAATCTATTTTTAAGTTGTTTTTGGCTGCTTCTAATAAAGTGATAAAACAATTGAGTCCAGTACCAAATCCAATTTCTAAAATGGATAGATTTTTCTTTTTGTGTGTTTCTAATCCATTTTTGATAAATACATGATAAGCCTCCTGAATAGCACCGTGTTTGGAGTGATATTGCTCATCCCATTCTGGCATATGGATGGTCGTAGAACCGTCCGAAGTTATAATGATTTCTCTTTTCAAAATGAATTATAAATTAGGTAACAAATATACCTAAAGCTTTTAGGATTGCTAAAGTTTTAAGGTTTTATTTGTTTCAATTAAAATGCAGTGTCAATTTGATGCGATAATTCATAGAAGAATATGCCTATTATCAATAAAAGTGTTATTTTTGTACTCTTGTTTATAACAAACAACTTAGATCATGATATTAGACAAAACAACAGAAATCGACATCCAAAAAGTAGCAGAATCTAAAATCTCACAAATTGATTTTAGCAATCTTTCTTTTGGAAACGTCTTTACAGACCACATGTTAGAATGTGATTATAAAGATGGGAAATGGCAAGCTATCAAAATTAGACCTTATGGTCCAATTTCTTTAGATCCATCTGCAAAGGTCTTTCATTATGGTCAAGCAATTTTTGAAGGTATGAAAGCCTACAAAGATGAGAAAGATCAAATCTGGATGTTTAGACCTGATGAAAATCAAAAAAGGCTGAACAAATCTGCTGTTAGATTAGCAATGCCAGAATTTCCTGAAGGAATGTTCTTTGATGGTTTAGAAACCTTGTTGAATATTGAAAAAGAATGGATTCAAAAAGAAGAAGGAAGTTCTTTGTATATCCGTCCTTTTGTAATTGCAACGGAATCTGGAGTTTCTGCAAATCCAGCAAAAGAATATAAGTTTATGATATTATGTTCTCCTGCACAGTCTTACTATAGCGGAGAGGTACGCGTATTGTTCGCTGATACTTATAGCCGTTCAGCTAGTGGTGGTGTAGGTTTTGCAAAATGTGCTGGAAATTATGCAGGGCAATTTTATCCAACAAAATTGGCAAATGATGCAGGTTACCAACAAGTAGTTTGGACGGATGCTAGTACTCATGAAAATTTGGAAGAAGCAGGAACCATGAATGTTTTCTTTAGAATCGGAGATAAGTTAATTACGGCTCCAACTTCTGATAGAATTTTGGATGGTGTAACACGTAAAAGTGTTTTGACATTGGCCGAAGACCTAGGTATTGAAGTTGAGGTAAGAACAATTTCTGTTTATGAAATTGAAGAAGCTGCTAAAAACGGAACTTTAAAAGAGATGTTTGGTGCAGGTACTGCAGCAGTAATAAATCCTATTTTAGGCTTTAGCTTTAGAGGAGCCGATTATGAGTTGCCAACAATAGAAAATAATTACGCTTCAATTTTTAAAGATAAAATTACAAGTATACAAACTAAAAAAGCTGAAGATAAATTCGGTTGGACTTATAAGGTTAGAGAAATATAGTCTAGTAAGAGAATAAATTTAAAACTTGTGTAATTCAATTGCACAAGTTTTTTGGGATATAGAAGCGCCTATCTTTTTGATATAAATATTATGAATACTACATTAGAACAAGCTAAAAATAACATGATTTCTAAAGGTTTTTTGGATGTTGATACTCCAGAAAAAATAGATTATGTAAAAGAAATTGAGAGGTTAAAGAAGGAGAAAAATGCAGTTATTTTAGCGCATTATTATCAAGAGGATGCAATTCAAGATATTGCAGATTTTGTAGGTGATAGTTTGGCATTGGCTCAAGAAGCAGCCAAGACAGATGCGGATATTATTGTGTTTGCTGGAGTTCATTTTATGGCAGAAACTGCAAAAATATTAAACCCAACTAAAAAAGTATTGCTGCCAGATTTAAAAGCAGGTTGTTCTTTGGCAGATTCTTGTCCTCCTGCGGATTTTAAGGCTTTTACAGAGGCTCATCCAGATCATAAAGTGGTGACTTATATCAACTGTTCTGCAGAAATAAAAACAATGAGTGATGTTGTTTGTACTTCTGGAAATGCGGTGAAAATAATTGAATCTTTTCCTAAAGATCAGAAAATAATTTTTGCACCGGATAAGAATCTAGGAGATTATTTAAACAAGCAAACAGGTAGAGATATGCTGTTGTGGGATGGTGCCTGTATGGTGCATGAGGCGTTTTCAATTGAAAAATTATTGGACTTGCATGCAGAGCATCCAGATGCTGAGATTATTGCACATCCTGAATCTCCGGCACATATTTTAAAAACGGCTTCCTTTATTGGTTCTACAGCTGGTTTATTAAAGTACGCTAGAGAAAGTAAAAAAGAAAAATTTATTGTAGCTACCGAAGCAGGTATTTTACATGAAATGATAAAACAAGTATCCAATAAAGTATTGATTCCTGCTCCGGCGGATGAAGATAATACTTGTGCTTGTAGTGAATGTGCTTATATGAAATTAAATACAATGAAAAAATTGTATACATGCATGCAACATGAATTACCAGATGTTGATGTGGCACCAGAAATGGCTGCAAAAGCATTATTGCCTATAGAAAGAATGTTAGACTTGTCTTAATAGATCTTACAGAATATCTCTCAAAGAAAAAAAATGATCAAAACTGATTACCTTGTAATAGGGTCTGGTATTGCGGGTTTAACCTATGCATTAAGAGTAGCTCATCATCATAAAAACAGTAATGTTATTATTGTAACAAAAGATGATAAAAGTGAGTCTAATACAAAATATGCTCAGGGAGGTATTGCAACGGTTCATGATTTAAATATTGATTCTTTTGAGCAACATATACAAGATACCATAATTGCTGGTGATGGCCTTTGTGATGAAGAGGTGGTTCGTATGGTTGTTGAAGAGGGACCTGATAGACTCCAAGAATTGATTGATTGGGGGGTTCAGTTTGATGAGAATAATATAGGAGATTTTGATTTAGGTAAAGAAGGTGGGCATTCTCAAAATAGAATATTACACCATAAAGATATTACGGGCTACGAAATAGAACGTGCCTTATTAGTCATGATTTCTAAAACTCCGAATATTGAAATATTTGAGGAGCACTACGCAATTGATTTTATTACAGAGCATCATTTAAAACAAGATTTATCTGAGGATACTTCTGGTATTACTTGTTTTGGAGCTTATGTTTTGGATAAAAAGGCGAATGAAGTCAAAACCATAGTTTCAAAGATTACAATGGTGGCTTCCGGAGGAAGTGGTCAGGCCTATACAACTACTACAAATCCGCTTATTGCAACGGGTGATGGTATTGGTATGGCATACCGTGCTAAGGCGGAGATTGAAGATGTAGAATTTGTTCAATTTCACCCAACAGCTTTGTATCAAGTACCACAGGAATCTCCTGCCTTTTTAATTTCTGAGGCAGTAAGAGGTTTTGGGGCACGTTTAAGGACTTCCAAAGGGGAGTTTTTTATGAAAAAATATGATGATCGAGAAGAGTTGGCTTCAAGAGATATTGTGGCTAGGGCCATCGATACTGAGTTGAAGGCCAGCGGTGATGATTATGTGTTTTTAGATTGTACGCATTTGAATTATAAAAAGTTTAAGAAGCATTTTCCTAATATTCTTGATAAATGTAAAAGTTTAGGAATAGATGTTAGAAAAAAATGGATTCCCGTAGTTACTGCGGCTCATTATATTTGTGGTGGAATAAAAGTTGATTTACACGGAAGAACCTCTATCCATAACTTATTTGCTTGTGGAGAATGTACTTCAACTGGGTTGCATGGGGCCAATAGGTTAGCTTCTAATTCGCTACTGGAGGCATTGGTGTATTCTCAGAGAAGTTATGTAAAGAGCATTGCTAAATTACAGGATATCAACTTGAATGAAAGTGTTCCTGATTGGGATACTGCCAATACTTCACAGAATAAAGAAAATATATTGATTACTCATGGACGTTCTGCAGTGCAAAAAATCATGAGTGATTATGTTGGTATTGTTAGATCTAACAGACGTTTAAAAAGTGCTGAAAAACGCTTGAGTTTTATTTATGAAGAAACTGAAGAGTTGTACAAAGAATCAATCATCTCAGTCGAATTATGTGAGCTGCGTAATTTGATTACTACTGCCTATTTAATTTGTGAATTTTCTATGAAACGAAAAGAAAACAGAGGTGGGTTTTTCAATAAAGACTTTGTGTAATCTAGTTTTATAATATAATTATAAAACTAGATATACCTGTAAGAAGTTTTTTTTTCATAGCAATCTTCCCAACGTTTCCGACATTCGGATTACAGTCAAAGTCAACGCATTTCTCAATGGGTTGAAAATAAATTGGATTATTCATACTATGTTTTTTATGAATGATGAATAAAATTCATCGTAAAAAACAATCTTTAGGGGTTAAACAAAGATATGTGATTGTTGTAATTACTACAATCCTATTTTATGGGATATTTTGAAACTAGCTATTTATAGGGAGTAGTGGTTTTGTTTTGTTGTTTTTGAGTGGGTTGATTGATGAAAAAACTCCCGATTCATATGAAATGAATCAGGAGTTGTTTGTTTTGGTGATGAAGTTTATTTTTCTTTTTCATGCAAATTCCCTAAAATCTACATTATAAAGATAGACTTAGGGAGTATTATCTACAATACTTAATTGTAGTATTTTTATAAAAATCGTGGATTGTTTTTGAAATAACCAATGAGCTCCCCAGTAGATTTAAGGTTCATCTTTTGTAATATGTTTCTTCTATGAGTATTTACCGTATGATGACTTATAGATAGATTTTCGGCGATTTGTTTAGCTGACTTTTTTAAAAGTAAAAGTCGAATAATATCTTTTTCTCTTTTGCTAGTGCCGTCTAAAAGGAATTCAGAAGTTAAGTTTTTAAAGAATAGTGTTTTATATTCCATCCTGTCGTTCAGGTATTTGGCAGAAGCACAAACATCCATGTTTATAATTGTATCCATGACCGTATAATGAGAAATACCTATGATGGGCTTATTATTTTTGTCAAATTGAAGAGGTGTTGCATTTTGTATGACATTTACATAGTCACCATTACCATTTTTGATACGTTAGTTCCATGTGTAATTCATTCTAGATTTTTGAATATTTGACGGTAATGAATGCATCGTAAATTCCATGAGTTCATTTAATGCTCTAAGCCATAATTCAACATCTTTTGGTGAAATTGTTTCACAAAGTATTCAATTCCTCCCTCAAGCATAGGTTCTGGATTTAAACCGGTGCATGCTTTAAAGTTTTTACTAATATATTCGAAGGACTGTGTAGAAGTGTTTACAATGCAAAAAAATGTTGAATCGACAGGATAGAATGTGTCGAGCTCGATCAATTTTTTAACATGGTCATTTTTTTCAAGTTGACTATGTGTTTTAAAAATCTCCTTATAGCGATTGTATGCTTTGTCTTTTTTCAAATAGCTGTTTTTAGTTTAACTTTTTAAAATCTCTTTAATATTTGGTTTAAAGTAATCAGGGCCTTTTAACACTTTTCCATCTTCACGATAAATAGGTTTTCCGTCCTCCCCAAGTTTACTCATATTACTGCGTTGAATTTCATTAAAGACTTCTTCAATTTTATGTTGCATTCCATGCTCTAAAATAGTCCCACATAAAATATACAACATATCACCCAAAGCATCTGCTACTTCCACTAGGTCATTATTTTCAGCAGCCTCTAAGTATTCTTCATTTTCTTCTGCCATTAGGTTGAAGCGTAGTTTGTTTTTTGCAGTACCTAAATCTGCAACAGGAGCGTGGTTGATTCCTAGTTTAAAAGATTCATGAAATTCTTGTACAGCTTTTATTTTATTTTTCATTTTGATATATGATTTTGCGTTTATCTTTTTATGTTTAAAAAGAGATATTCCCTATTGTTTTGATTATTTTTGCCTAAAATACAAAATTATGTTTAGTAGTGGTCAATTGGCATTTGCCGGTTTTTTTGTAGTTGCTTTTTTAGCGTTGATGATCTGGAGTTATAGAAAAGATATTCAACGTCATAAACTTCATTATAAAAATGTTGGCTACAAAGTAGGGATTACTTGTGTTCTAGTAATTTTTGTGTTTATCGTACTAAGAATATTAATTCACTAGTCCACAGGCTCTGTTTGATTTAATAAGTCGTGGTCTAAGATCATTTGACCTTCTTTACTAAATTTTACGGAAGATTTAAATTTAGTATCTACAAGTAAGTCGTTGAAAGCATAAGAATGCATCTTGTACACTTTTTGAGCATACGATTCTTCATGGTATTGAAATAGAATATAGATGTTCGCTTTTAATTTTAAAAGCTGTTTGTTGCTATATTTATGTAAGGGACTACTTTTATCAATTTTATGAACAATAGTCCACATGGTAGGTAAATATGTGACCTTATCGCGTTCTAAGTCTAATTGAAAAAATGAACGCTTGAATTCCCCTGACTTGTCTTTTTCGGTGATTGTCAGAGTAACTTTGATTTCCGGTTCAATCATGATGGTGGTTCTTTTGTTGGCAAGCCTAAACATCAAACCTCTTTCTTCTTCAAAATCTCTTACAACTAAAGATTTGCTGAATTTTAACGAGGGTTTTGGTTTAGAAAACCTTCCATAAAGTAATCCAGTAATAAAGGAGAAGCTCATCAACCCTGCCAGTGCTTCTAAAGAAGATACCACACCGCTAAGCATGCCTGTTGGAGAAATAGCACCATAACCAACCGTTGTAATGGTTTGCGCGCTAAAGTTAAATGCGTTCAAAAAATTCTCCCACCAATACCCAGATGGAATGGTCAATTCTTCTATCCCAATCCATAAATAAATAAGTGCGAAAAATGTGTTTAATAAAATAAACCCTAAACTTACGAGTAATAGGAATACTCCCCAGGATAAACCTAAAAGGTAAGTATAAAGATCATCAAAGTTTCTAGATCTATTAAGATGAAGTACGTTTGATGATCCATTCGGAGAAATAAAACTCTGAACATTTTCGTTAGAGATATAGCCTAACCCTGGATCTTTTATTTTTTTAGCCATAGCGTGAATTCCTATCGAAGCAAATATAACAACTTTGTGATAGATTTAATTTTTAGCTTCTGTTGAAATTCGTAAATTATGCAATAAATAAACTAAGATGAATTTAAGAGCTATTTTTTTTTGTTGCTGTTGTGTTTCTTTGATGATTTCTTGTAAATCTACCAAAGACAAAAGTTTGCCAAAAGTGGCTTCAGAGGAGATCGTTGTGATAGGGAATGATAGTTTGGAATATGAGATTATTATCATTGATCAAGGTTTTCAAACCTATTTGAACAGCATTGCAAAACCAAAATGGTACTATTCAAAAGCCTATTATCAGACTAAAAATAAATTTTTCGTAACCGAATGGAATATTCGAGTTAGAAATCCACAAAGGTATTCTCCGAATATTTATGAGCAACAAATAGATTACGATATAAACGTAGACTATGGCCTTGAGGTTGATTTTAAATTATATAATTATTTCAAATTTGTGGAGTATAAATATAAAGTCAAACCGTTTTAGATTTTATAAATCCAAATAGTAGAATTAGCCAAGAAACGATTAAAAATAAACCGCCCAATGGTGTAACAAACCAAATGGACTTTGCAGGAATTCCACCTATGGTTATTGCATAGATAGATCCAGAAAATAATAAAACTCCTATCAATAGAGTGTAACTTAAATTGTTTTTTGTTTTTTCGGTGAGTATTTGTGTTGTGTTGACAAATAATAAAACCAATACGTGATACATTTGATATCTAACCGCTGTTTCAAAGCTTTTCAGGGAATCACTTGAAAGTACTTCTTTTAATGCATGAGCACCAAAAGCTCCTAGTATAATAGTTAGGACTCCAAGAATTGCTGTGATAATTAAAAAGGTTTTTCTCATTGTTACTTTTATCTAATTTTTAGCAAGGTATGTCATATTAATTAGAATAAAAAAATATTGGATGACTTGAAAGTTGTGTAATAAAAGAATTAAATAGGATATCTTTAGATACTGAAAAATAATAGAGAATGAGAAAAATTACAAACATACTATTGATAGTTTCGATATGTATTTTAGGATGTCAAGAAAAAAAAGCACAAAAGGAATCAGATCTTTCTGTAAGTGAGTTTGAAAGTCAAATGGTAGGAGAAAACAGTTTTCTATTGGATGTGAGAACTCCCGATGAAGTTGCTGCTGGAAAAATAAAAGGAGCTTCGGTGCTGAATATTATGGGACCCGAGTTTGAAAAAGAATATATGTATTTGCCCAAAAATAAAACTTTGTATGTGTATTGTAGGTCAGGGAATAGAAGTAGAAAAGCCTTGCAGTTTTTAAAAGAACATGGGTTTGATTCAGTCTATCATCTAGATGGAGGCATCAAGGCTTGGGTTAAAGAAGGTAAAGAATTGGAGAAATAGTTGGAAAATGAATTTTCTACATTTTCAAATAAAAGTCTTTGACTAAATTTTTATATGCTTCGGTATAGACATGTCTTTCAATTTCAATGATAAGAGTTTCTGTAATGATCTCTTTTTTTGATAAAGAAAACTCAAGTAGACTTCTCTTGATAGGGCTGGTTTCCGTGCCTTTTACTCTGCAGACTCTATTTAAAAAAAGACTTTGTTGTTTTGCTAATTTGATGAATTTTTCTTCTTCTTTAAAAGGGATGATTACAGCAAATCTTCCATTGGGATCTAATAGTTTAGAAGCAGCATAGGTTAAATGTTCAAAAGGCATCGCATCTTCAAACCTTGCAGTTGCTCGCTCCTTATTTTCAGACGGATTTGCGTCTGTGAAAAATGGAGGATTTGAAATGATTAAATCATAAGTGTCATCAATTTCTTGCGCATACTCCTGTATTGAGGCGTGGTAACAAAATAATCGATCAGACCAATCGCTATTTTCAAAATTAGAAACAGCTTGCTCAAAAGCGGGGCCGTCAAGTTCTACAGCTTCAATAATTTCAGCATTACTTCTTTGAGCCATCATAAGGCTAATAACTCCTGTACCTGTTCCTAAATCAAGGATAGAAAATTCATCAGAAACTGTGGCCCAAGCACCAAGTAAAACACCATCGGTTCCAATTTTCATGGCACATTGATCTTGTTCAACAGTAAATTCTTTGAATTGAAAAGGTTTGTTCATTTGTGTTTGAAATGTTTTAGGATAAAAAAGATTATTTAATGATGGAATGATGCTGTTTAACGATGAAACAATTACACCATTCAGCAATTAAATGTACATGTCCACCAAACCTTCAGGTGTTTTTAAAAACATGATTTTATTTTCTCGATCTACTTTTACAATAAATTGATCAAGCATAGGGATTAGCATTTGTGCAGTCCCAAATTCAACTTCAAATAAAGGTTGAGCGGTTGTATCATTAACACCAGTAATGATACCAATGTCTCCATGCTTTTCATCTTCTACTTGAAAACCTATGACTTCATGGAAATAGAATTTTTTACCTGTAAGCTTAGGTAGCATGGTAAGTGGAAGATAGACACCAGCTTTTAAAATAGCATCCGCATCTTCTTCATTTTCTATGGTTTCAAATCTAACACGAAGTTGATTCCCTTTTTGTAGTAATGAAGATTCAATAAAAAATGGAATCAAGTTATTGCCAAGTTTGACAAAAACTGATTCCATTTCTTGGTACAATTCAGGTTCATCCGTATCAAGTTTGATAACGACTTCTCCTTTAAAACTGTGTTTTCTAACGATTCTGCCTAAATAAAAACAATCTTCTTTATGCATATCGTTAAAATGATTTACTCAGCAGCGTTTTCTTCAGTAGCTTCTGCTTCTGGAGCAGCTTCTTCAGTTGCTTGTGCAGCAGCTTCTGCCTCTGCAGCAGCAGCTTCAGCTTTCAAAGCATCTTCTGCAGCTTGAGCGTCATCAATACGTTTTTGGTTTACTGCTTGTTCAGCTGCAAAAGCTTTCGCTTTTACCTCAGCCTCAGCTGCAGATAATCCATCTTTTTTAGCTTGGACTCTTGCTTCTTTCTCAGCAACCCATGCATTGAATTTTTCTTCAGCTTGTTCTTCAGTAATAGCTCCTTTACGAACTCCACCAACCAAGTGATTTTTCAACATAGCACCTTTGTAAGATAAAATTGCTTTCGCAGTATCTGTAGGTTGTGCACCGTTTTGTAACCATTCAACAGCTCCGTCAACATCTAAATCGATAGTTGCAGGGTTTGTGTTTGGGTTGTAAGTTCCTAATTTAGCTAAGAATTTACCATCTCTTTTAGAACGAGCATCTGCTGCTACGATTGCATAAAATGGTTTTCCTTTCTTACCGTTTCTCTGTAGTCTAATTTTTACTGACATAATTTAAATTTTAAGGTTCTCGACCTTGATTATTAATAAGCTGCAAAATTACACTTTTTTATCAAATCTGAGCTAATTTTCTTAAAAAAATAACCATATGGAATTCAGTGCTTTAACTAGGTGCTATACGGACTGTTAAATACAGTAAGTTTTTGCCGTGGCTTGAAAACGTTTTATCTCCTCATCACTCCATTCTACTGACTTACTTAGTTCTGTTGCCAATAGTTTTGCAATAGTAGGAGCAGCCTCTATACTAGCCTTTGCATCTAAGAATAATAAGCGTGTTCTTCGTGCTAATAAGTCCTCAATGGTTTTTGCTTTTTCATACCGAATGGAAAAGAGTAGTTGTCCAACGGTAATCGTATAGTTTGGATGGATACGGTTTTTATGTGATGTTTTTTCTGAAATTATTTTTTTTATGGAGGAGGCATCAGAGCCGTAGATGCTTAAATCCTCGTGTAAAGAAGCGTTTTTGTCATATCCATGCAGCTTTAAAGTAGCTGTTGGTGATTTAACTCTAGGTAGTGAAACTAGGGTAGATGCGGCATTGATAACGTCTTTTGCCATTTTTCTATACGTGGTCCATTTCCCACCCATAATACTAACCAATCCGCTATTGCTAATTTCAATTCTATGTTCTCTAGAAATTTCTGATGTATTATTAGGGTTACCAGAACTTGCCAAGGGACGAATACCGGTAAAGATACTTTTGATGTCTTTTTTTGTTGGGTTTTTAGTAAGGTATATTGCAGCGTGGCTCAGTAGAAATTGAATTTCTTCTTCTTGAGGTAGTGGGTCCAATGGGTGTTTAGTAATTGGTGTATCGGTAGTTCCAATTAAAAGTTTTCCATGCCAAGGAACGGCAAATAACACTCTGCCATCCTTAGTTTGAGGTATCATGATTGCTTTGTTTCCTGGAAGAAATTCTTTATCAAGGACAATATGTACCCCTTGACTTCCTTTCATGATCGTTGAACTTTGTTGGTCGTCTTTTTTTCTAATCTCGTCAGCATAGACACCAGTTGCATTTATAATTACTTTGGCTTTGATTTCGGTTGTTGTACCGGTTTCAATATCCTCAATCACCCCGCCAATAATTTTGTTTTCCTTTTTTAAGAAACCATTGAATTTTGTATAGTTTAGTAGGATGCCTCCATGATTTTCTGCAGTGCGCATCATGCTAATTAATAAACGTGTATCGTCAAATTGACCATCATGATATAATATCCCACCTTGTAGGTTGTTTTGTTCTATGGTAGGTAGGTATGCAATCGTTTCTTCTTTTGATAAAAATATGGAATCACCAAAACTCTCTTTTCTAGCTAATAAATCATAAAGTTTAAGACCAATTCCGTAGAAAGGACCTTCCCACCAATCGTAATTAGGAACAATAAATTCTAGATCATGAACAATATGTGGTGCATTTTTTTTTAGGATGGCTCTTTCTTTGAGAGACTCCATCACCAATCCTATATTTCCTTGTTGTAAGTATCTGACACCTCCATGAATTAGTTTGGTGCTTTTACTAGATGTCCCTTTTCCAAAATCACTTTGTTCTACAAGTAGCGTTTTGTATCCTCTAGAAGCCGAGTCTATGGCAGCTCCAATTCCTGTTGCTCCACCTCCAATAATCAGAACATCCCAATTTATGTTTTCAATATCTTTATTCATTTGTAAGTTTTGCTAATTGTTGTTGCATCCATAAGGGACGGTCTGTTGTAATGGCATCTGCTCCATATTGCAAAAATCGAAGTGCTTTTTGGGGCTCATTGATGGTCCAGATATATACTAGTAATTGATGCTTTTTTATTTCTTGAATATAATTTTTATCCGCGATTGCGCCTGCCCAAAGATTCAATCCGTCAAAGTTTGCGGAGGTCGCTTTTGAAATGTATTTCGTTAATGGAAGTATTTCTGATTTTGTTACCGATGTATAGTCCAAATCCAAAAGCCATAAAGCTTTGGAAAGGGGGAGTTGAGATTTTATAGCGGCAAGGGTTTCGTAATGAAAACTAATCAATTCAAGTTGATTATGTGGTACGTATTTTAAGGCTTTCGCTAAAACAGGGACTATGCAAATATCACTTTTAATTTCAATAACCAGAATGCCCTCTTTTGGTAAGGTTTTTAAAATTTCCTCTAGGCTTGCTATCGTTGTGTTGGCCCATTTAAGATCTTTCCAACTGCCGATATCTATAGATTGTAAAGTGTCTAAGTTTTCTTCTTTAATACTATAATTTTTAACAGATATTTTGGATGTATTAGCATCATGGATTGCTACAATTCTATTATCTTTAGTGAGGTGAACGTCAATTTCTACACGCTTTATTTTTTGCTTCCAAGCAAGCTGTATTGCTGGTAGTGTGTTTTCAGGAGCGTCGAACGAGGCGCCTCTATGCGCAATTATTTTTGAGTTGATGTCTGTCATCTGTTACAAGTTTACTTAATATTCTTGAAACGAAAGGAGGTAAGTCGGTAAAACAAAATAGTTTTTAGTGATGTTAAAATAAAAACTATCAATTTGTTTTATATGCTGGTTTTGCCGATCTTTGAACTATCAAAAAGTAGAAATAATTTAAAAGGAAATATCATGAAAAATAGTATTGGAATAGAGAAAGAAAAAGCGCAAGGATTGGTTGTGAAATTAAACCAATTATTAGCGGATTATCAATTGTTTTATCAAAATGTAAGGGGGTTTCATTGGAATATCAAAGGAAAAGATTTTTTTGAGTTGCATTTGAAATTCGAGGAGTTTTATGATGATGCGGTTGTAAAAATTGATGAGATTGCGGAGAGAATTTTAACCTTAGAAGGGGAACCTTTGCATACGTTTAGCGATTATTTGAAAAACACGAAAATTGAAGAGGCAAAAGGAGTAACGGATGGAACCAAGGGGGTTGAGACCGTGCTTAAGAATTTTGCAGTTTTGATTTCTCAGGAACGTGAAGTTTTAAGCGATGCCGGTGATGCTGATGATGAAGGAACGGCTAGTTTAATGAGTGATTATATTACAGAAACAGAAAAAACAATATGGATGTTGAATTCATATTTGAAATAATTAAAAATAAAGATGTTTAGAAGGCAGGATGAGAAATCATCCTGCTTTTTTTGTTTTGTATTCTTTTGAGTATTTATTAATAAATGTTTATAGTTTCGTGGGTTTTGTTAAAATAATAGACTTTTAATGTGGAAGTTGTTAGTTTTGCATGTCTTGTTAATATTTGAAACATTTAATTATGAAAGGTAAAACTTGCCATCAATGTGGCTCTCAAGAACGAGTTTGTAAAGAATCTTTTCTATCTCAGGTTTTAAGAATCATAGGTGTTAAAAAATATCGATGCAAACTTTGTTATTCTCGTTATCTTTATGTTAGCCTAGTTCATAGGTCTTTTAAGTTTTAGGGGAGCTTCTTGTTTAAATCTGTCAAGGGATCTATTTTGACTTTAGACTTGTTTTTGTTGATAACTCCTTTCAGTTTTCCTGTCAATTATTTGTACTTTTAAAGCTTCTTAAAAGCACAATCAAAATTCCTATATGTATTTAATTTTTGACACTGAAACTACCGGGCTACCAAAGAGTTATAAAGCCCCAATGACAGATATCGAAAACTGGCCAAGATGTATTCAAATTGCTTGGCAATTGCATGACGACTTAGGAAGGGTGGTAGAGCATGATAATTTTATGGTCCAGCCGGAAGGTTTCAATATTCCTTTTGACTCTGAAAAAATACACGGAATATCTACTGAATTGGCGCAAGAACAAGGGATCTCTTTAAAAGAGGGTTTAGAGCGCTTTAACAAGGTGCTTGAAAATACTAAATTTTTGGTGGGTCAGAATGTTACATTTGATGTAAATATTATGGGGGCGGAATTTATTCGCGCCGGAATGCAACCTAATTTCAAAGCTTTTGAATTTGATAGTTTTAACTTAGACGACTATAATTTTATAACTAAAGTTCCCGCCAATAGAGAAATGTCTATTGACGATTTAAAGGAAGAAGATAAAAATGGACTTGGAATATTAGATACGTGTACAGAAACTACTGCTGCCATGTGTCAGATTCCTGGAGGTAGAGGAGGGAAATTCAAACTTCCTACGTTAACAGAATTACATAATTATTTATTTGGCGTTGGTTTTGGGGAGGCTCATAATGCAACTGCTGATGTAGAGGCTACGACGCGCTGCTTTTTTGAATTGTTGCGTAGAGAACGTTTTACCAAGGAGCAGCTGGATGTGTCGCAAGACTATTTTGTTGATTTTAAAAAGGAGAATCCAAATCCGATTGAGGTCATTGGTTTAAAACACTTGAACCTTAAAAAGGAAAGTGATAAAATCAGAAAACGACAATCACAACAAGAAGGCGCTGCTGGTAAAGGAATTAATGTCAAAGAGAGTCTAGAGAAATTAAAGAATGTTTCCTTTGGACATTTACACAATCATACCCAATATTCCATCTTACAATCAACCATAGAAATTGGAGCATTGGTGAATACTGCGGGGAAGCATAATATGTCTGCTGTGGCGATGACTGATACAGCAAATATGATGGCCGCTTTCCATTTTACGAATGCTGTTGATAAATACAATAAGGGATTAAAAGCGAAACGAGAAGAAGCTGAAGAAGCAGGAGAAACTTTTGAAGGCAAAGATTTGGTTCCAATCGTTGGGTGTGAATTTAATGTCTGTAAAAATCATTTAGATAAGTCGCAAAAGGATAATGGTTATCAAGTAGTACTTTTAGCAAAAAACAGAAATGGGTATCAAAATTTAGCCAAAATGTCTTCTACGGCCTTCGTAGATGGTTTTTACTATGTACCTCGTATTGATCGTGAGATTGTTGAAAAATATAAGGAGGATGTTATTGTTTTAACGGGTAGTTTATTGGGAGAGGTTCCTAGTAAAATATTAAACGTTGGAGAAAAACAAGCCGAAGAAGCTTTAGTTTGGTGGAAAGAGCAATTTGGAGATGATCTCTATATTGAATTGATGCGCCATGGTCAAGAAGATGAAAATGTTGTAAATAAAGTATTATTAAAGTTTGCTGAACAGTACAATGTAAAAACAATAGCGACTAATAATACCTTTTATATCTCAAAAGAAGATGCCAACGCACATGATATTTTATTATGTGTTAAGGATGGTGAAAAGCAAGCGACCCCTAAAGGAAGAGGTAGAGGGTATCGTTTTGGTCTGCCGAATGATGAATATTATTTCAAGTCTCCTGAGGAGATGAAGGAGTTATTTGCGGATATTCCCGATGCAATTACAAATATTCAGGAATTAGTAAATAAAATTACGCCATTTACATTGGCTAGTGACGTATTGCTGCCAGCATTTGATATTCCTGAACAGTTTCAGGATAAAAAGGATCTTGAAGATGGTGGTAAGCGAGGGGAAAATAATTTCCTTGGACACTTGGTGTATGAGGGAGCGAAGAAAAGATATGGAGAAATTACTCCAGAAATTAAAGAACGTTTAGATCTTGAATTGGATGTAATTGAGAAAACGGGATACCCTGGTTATTTCTTGATTGTAGAAGATTTTATTAGAGCCGCCCGTGATATGGGGGTTTCAGTAGGTCCGGGGCGTGGATCCGCTGCAGGATCGGTTGCCGCTTACTGTTTGTGGATTACAAATATAGACCCTATAAAGTATGATTTGCTTTTTGAGCGTTTCTTGAATCCAGAGCGTATATCCATGCCCGATATTGATATTGATTTTGATGATGAGGGACGTGGACGTGTTATTGATTACGTAATTGATAAATATGGTGCCAATCAGGTCGCGCAGATCATCACCTATGGTACCATGGCAGCAAAATCTTCCATTAGAGATACGGCGCGTGTATTGGATCTGCCATTGTATGAAGCGGATCGGGTTGCAAAGTTGATTCCGGGAATGAAATTGAAAAAGATTTTTGGACTGGATGATAAGGCATTAGCTGATAAGTTGCGTTCGGAAGAAATTGAAATGGTCAATGAGTTAAAGCGTATTTCTGATGGGAATGATTTAACAGCAGAAACTGTAAATAAAGCAAGAATTCTAGAAGGTTCTGTAAGAAATACAGGAATTCATGCTTGTGGGGTAATTATTACTCCTGATGATATTACAAAATATGTACCGGTATCTGTAGCAAAAGATTCAGATATGTATGTCACTCAGTTTGATAACTCGGTGGTAGAGGACGCAGGTCTGCTAAAAATGGACTTCTTGGGTCTGAAGACCCTTACTCTAATCAAGCATACGTGTAAAATAGTAAAAGCACGTCACAATGTTGATTTGGATCCTGAAGCTTTTCCTATTGATGATGTGAAGACCTACGAGCTTTTCCAAAGAGGAGAAACCGTTGGTATATTCCAATATGAATCTCCGGGGATGCAAAAATACATGCGTGAACTGAAACCTACAGTTTTTGCGGATTTGATTGCGATGAATGCCTTGTATAGACCGGGTCCGTTAGAGTATATTCCTAGTTTTATTAATAGAAAGCACGGGGTAGAAGAAATTATTTATGATTTACCTGCTGAAGAGTATAAAAACCGTTTGGCAGAAACTTACGGTATTACGGTATATCAAGAGCAAGTAATGTTGCTATCTCAAGATCTTGCTGGGTTTACTAAAGGTCAAGCCGATACTCTGCGTAAGGCGATGGGTAAAAAGCAGATTGCTGTACTAGCTAAAATGAAGCCTTTGTTTGTAAGTCAAGCAATGGAACGAGGACATGATGAAAAGGCTTTAGAGAAAATTTGGAAGGATTGGGAGGCATTTGCATCTTATGCCTTTAATAAATCTCACTCTACGTGTTATGCATGGATTGCGTATCAAAC
>NZ_JAQWGB010000062.1 GCF_029238425.1 Flavicella sp. | reverse complement strand
AGCCAAATAGAAGGAAAAATTCTGTTTGAAAATCAAAATTTAATAGATTTAAAAGAAAAAGAATTTAGAAAACTTAGAGGTTGTGAAATTTCGATGATTTTTCAAGAACCGATGAGTTCTCTAAACCCAAGCATTACCTGTGGTGCTCAAGTCATAGAAATTTTGCAACAGCATCAAAAAATTTCTAGAAAAGAAGGACGAGCAGAAGTCGTTCGTTTGTTTGAAAAAGTAAAACTTCCTAGAGCTACGGAAATGTTTGATTTGTATCCACATCAAATTTCGGGGGGACAAATGCAACGTGTGATGATTGCCATGGCAATTGCCTGCAAACCTAAACTTTTGATTGCTGATGAACCTACTACCGCATTGGATGTTACAGTTCAAAAAAATATTATTTCTCTGCTAAAAGAAATCCAACAAGAAACTGGAATGAGCATTTTATTTATTTCTCATGATCTTTCTTTAGTTTCAGAAATTTGCAATAGAGTTCTGGTTATGTATCAAGGTAATATCGTAGAACAAGGTGAGGCAGATGCCATATTTAAAAATCCTCAAAACAATTATACCAAGGCCCTCATTCAATCGAAACCAAGTATTGATGTCCGCTTAAAAAAGCTTCCGTCGGTAAAAGATTTTATTGAAAACACGGTAGAAACGGAAATATACACCCCAGAAGAAAGGAAAGCCTTTCATCAAAAAACCTATGCTCAAAAGCCTCTTTTAGAAATTATCGACCTTAAAAAATATTATTTGGGAAATAAAAAATGGTGGTTTCAAAAAGATACTTATGTCAAAGCTGTGGATACTGTTTCTTTTCAATTATACGCAGGAGAAACACTTGGATTGGTTGGAGAATCAGGTTGTGGAAAATCAACACTAGGGAGAACCTTAATGCATTTGGAAAAAGCGACTTCGGGATCTATTTTATATCAAGGCAGAGACCTGACACAACTTTCTGGCAAAGAAGTAAAGAAATTAAGAAAAGACATTCAAATTATTTTTCAAGATCCTTTTTCTTCATTGAATCCAAGAATTACTGTTGGAGAAGCTATTCTAGAACCAATGAAGGTGCACAATCTTTATAAGAATCATAAAGAGCGAAAAGAAAAAGTACTTTCAATTCTGAAAAAAGTTGGGTTATTGCCTGAGCATTTTGATCGATACCCGCATGAATTTTCAGGTGGGCAACGTCAAAGAATCGGGATCGCTAGAACGATTGCCTTGCAGCCCAAATTAATTATTTGCGATGAATCTGTTTCTGCTCTAGATGTTTCTGTACAGGCACAAGTTCTAAATTTACTAAACGAATTAAAAAAAGATTTTGGCTTTACCTACATCTTTATTTCTCATGATCTATCGGTGGTAAAATTTATGTCGGATCAACTCGTTGTTATGAATAAAGGAAAAATTGAGGAACTCGGTGATGCTGATATTATTTACAAAAATCCTAAATCGAGTTATACTCAAAAACTAATTTCCTCCATTCCAAAAGCCTAAAAAAAGTGTAACGGCCCAAAAAATAATGTAAATTGCTAAAAAAAAGCCACTGAGATATCACATTAATTTTAAAGCAATTAGAAAACAAAAAAACGATTCTAAAGACTCTCCAAACATTTTTTAAGAAAAGATTTAAAAAAAATGGTACAGTTCTTGAAAACACAATCAACAAATAAAAAATTATGAAAAACATGAAAAAACTTACTCAATCTCTTCTAGTACTTGCAATCGCTATCAATCTAACAGCTTGTAAATCTAAACAGCAAACAGTTTCAACAGGTCCAGGTGAAGTGGAAATTATCATCCCTTGTTCTGGAGAAGATTTTAGATCTGACAAAAAATACATCCGTGCTAGCTCTATGGGAGAAAGTCAGGATATCACTATCGCGAAAAAGAAAGCAAAAAATAATACGCTGCAAGAATTGGCTAGTAAAGTAGAAACTACTATTCAGTCTGTGGTAGACAACTATCAAAATTCAACTGGAAATCAAGATGGAGAAAATATCTCAAAACGTTTTGAAGCTTTAACTAGAGAAGTTGTTGATGTTGAGTTGAGTAACTACACTACGGCTTGTGAAAAATTGACGCAAACCAAAGATGGAAAATATCGTTCCTACTTGGCATATGAGATAGAAGTTGATGCTTTGATAAAACCTTTGAGTGATAAAATCTCTCAAGATGAAGTTTTGAAAATCGACTACAACTATGAGAAATTCAAGAAGAACTTTGAAGATGCAATAAGTAAAAATAAATAAGCTTTTTCACTAACATCAAAAAATCACAATAAGAGAGTTCTACTATTTTATTGTGATTTTTTTTACCAAAAGCATTTGCATATGAAAAACTGCCTATACCTAATGATGGCAGCGGTTCTCTTAGTTTCGTGTAAAGCAAAAAAACTAAGAAAACAAGCCTATCAATTTGAACAACATGGAGCTTTTGAAGAAGCTTCTGACTACTATTATAAATCTCTAACAATTGACAATGACAACGTTGATGCCATAGTTGGCTACAAAAAAAACACACAAATTGTGTTAGATAAGATTTATGAGGAGTTTTATGCTGCGTTTAAAAATGCGGATTATAAATCTGCTATTTATCTATATGACGAAGCAGAAAATCTTCAAAAAAAAGCCAATAGAGTTGATGTCAAACTTCAAAAATTAAACGACTATAGCGTTTATTATAACGAAGCACTAGATCATTATTTAGAACAACAATACAACAAGGGAAAACAGTATTTAGCCTTAGAAAATTTTAATGCTGCCAAAACAATTTTCAGCGAAATAGTTCATTTTAATGAAATTTTTAAGGACACAAAACACCAATTAAAAAAGGCGACTTATGAACCTCTTTATTTGGATGGAATCAAATATTTAGAAACCAATTCGAATAGAAAAGCTTATTATCAATTTGCCGACATTTTAAAACTAACTGATTATAAAGATGCCTTACAATTAAAAAATGAGGCTCTAGAAAAAGCAACGATAAAAATTGCCATCAGACCACATGTTGTAAATAGAAGTTATAGCAAAACAAAAGAAGACTTTAGAAATTATTTTGTTTCAACACTTAATGAAATCCCTTCTCCATTTTATAAAATCATTGAAGTACCTTCTTTAAAAGCAGGACAACCTTTGGATACGCAACTAAACCTTGCAAAAAACTCAGGAGCAAAAGCTTTGTTTTCATTGAATATTGACAACGTTTCGTTTCACAAAGCTCCACTCAAAAGAGAATCATATAAAGCTTACCAAAAAATCAAGACTTCCTATAAGGACAAGGATGGAGAGAACAAAACAAAAATTGAATACAATAAAATTACAACTGCACTCTATAGTCAATCGGAACAAGCAAACATCAACCTTGAATATAAACTTATCTCTACCTTAGATAGAAGCGTACTTATCAACAAAGTATTGAGAGATCAAATTACAGATCAAGTGCAATACATGAGTTATAAAGGTGACTACAAACAATTGGTACCTGGATACTGGGAACACCAAAACAAGGCTCATATTTCAGATAAAATTAGAGATTATTCTTCCGATATTAGAAATCTACAATCTTATTTTAATTCTAGAACCTCTTTAAAATCGTCAACTGTTTTATACAATGATCTTTTGAAAAAGATGAGTAGGAATATTACACAACCCATTGCTGATTATGACCCTAAATAAATTTTTTAAATTTTCCTTCATTCTTTTAGCTTGTGCCTTTTTGAGCTGTAGTAGCTCAAGAAAAATGGCAAAACAATTTGAGGAACTACCGAACTGGGTCAAACAAAAACCACAGAACGAACTCACTTATTTTGGGGTAGGGAAAGCAGCGAAAACTGGTTTTCCTGATAGATATATAAAAGCTGCAGAAAGACAAGCTCTTACGGATTTAGCCGAACACATCTCCGTAAAAGTAAACACAAATTCACTTTTGTATCAATTTGATATTGACGATCAGCAAAGTGACTTTTATATGAACAAACAAAAAATAGAAAGCTCTAAATTTTTAGAAGGGTATACCATTTCTAAAACCTATGAAAATGACGATTATTACTGGAATCTCATTGAAATTTCTAAAGCCAAGTACGAAGAAATTAGACAAAAAAGAAAAACTGCAAGCTTAGAAAAATCTTACCAATATTTTAAATCGGCCCATCAAAAAAAAGAAGAAAAAGATCTTTATGACGCAACTTCTTATTTTGTAAAATCTCTTGAAACTTTAAAGCCTTATTGGGGAGACAAAACTATTTTCACAAAAGAAAATGGAGAAACTATTGATCTTACAATTGCAAATATTGATGCAATACATTCTTTGTTTAAAAACCTAGAAATAAAAAAACAAACGGATGTTTTAAAAGTAGCTCGTGGTGATAAATTAAACAATACCATTCCAGTAGGTATCTTAACACATCCAAACTATGGAGTACTTGAGCATTTTCCATATGTTATAAACACTTCATTTACTTTAGAAAAATCAAAACAAATTTTCACTAAAAAAGGAGGAACAATTCATATACTACCCTTAGAAGTAGGGAGTAAAAATCAAAGTGAATCTTTGATGATTACTATAGATGGTAAAGAAATTTTAAAACAGCTGACTTCAGATTTAATTCTCAGAAAAATATTGACGAATTCTGTTCCGAAACCAATTCAAACAACTTATAAAATAGAAGTAGTTCAGCCATTAATTCTAGTAAAACTTACTTCAAAAAGCAAATCAGTAGATTTAGAAAAAACAAGATTGCAAACCATCAATTTTTATGAGAAAAAAGGAATATTTACTCCAACAAAAAAATCAAATGCTGCCTATAGCCTTTTTATAGAAATCAATCCTATGGGTTCTCATTCCTATGCTTTGGAGACTAAATTTTTCAATGCCACGCAACAACAGGAATACAGCACTCGTAGAACAATTAAAATTGATCCTTTTGTGTACGACACTAATGAGAAAATTTTGAAAAGTATATTTAATACACTCAAAAGAAAAGAGCTCGAAAAAGTTTTGGCAATCATGGAGTAAGCAAAAACTGTTAAGGAACTTTTATGAAATAAAACCAAAACCAAACTTCATAAAATTGTATCTTGTCCGCATTAGTATTTACAGCAATTATATTCTCTTATTTTTATGATGAAACTACAGCATTTTCTGTTAATCATTCCCATTTTTTTAATCTCGTGTGGTGGTAGTAAAACCATTACTGACAGGGCCGATATCAAAAACGAATCGCCGAAGAAAATATTAAAAAATCATTCTAAAAGTAATTTTGACAGGAACACTTTAAGTGCAGACCTAAAACTAAATTTCAATAGAAAAGGAAGATCTCAAAACGTAAACGTAAAATTAAAAATAGAAAAGGACAAACAAATTTGGATGAGTGCCAATGTATTTGGTTTTCCGGTGGCAAAAGCTTTAATCACTCCAGAGCGTGTTACTTATTATGTAAAAATAAATAAAACTTATTTTGATGGAGATTTTTCTGAAATCAATAGGTTGCTAGGTGCTAATTTAGATTTTACCATGCTGCAAAACCTGCTGTTAGGAGATGCTTTGTTTGAAATGAAGCCAAAAAATTATGAAGCTTCTATTGATCAGGAAGCACATTTGCTAACTCCTATCCAGAGCAATGAATTGGCAGATTTATTATTTTGGATTCACCCAATAAACTACAAGATAGAAAAGCAAGAAATTCGTACTTTTGAAAACGACAGGTTTTTATCCGTAACCTATTCGAATTACGCTGATATTGATACTACTCCAATTCCTGGACGTGTTGAAATTATTGCTAAAGATGCCAAAAATAATGCGTCCATTCGTTTTGATTACAGATCTGTAAAATTGGATGAAGAATTATCTTTTCCATACAAAATACCTAGTGGCTATAAAAGAATTATAAAATAATGTTGCGTCAACTTTCTATTCCTTTGAAAAACACAATCCTTAAAAAATTCGTTCTACGTACTCTTTTTATTTTTTGTGTTGTACTAACAACATCTTCCGCAACTGCTCAGGCTCCTACTCAAAAATCATTAGAAGCAAAAAGAGCCCGTCTTCAATTAGAAATCAAAAAAATGAACTCTCTGCTTTTTGAGTCAAAAGCGGAAGAAAAAGACATACTAGAAGACATTGCCAATTTAAATAGAAAGATTGCAGTTCGTTCTAAACTGATCAGAACAATCAACCAAGAAGAATCCGTTTTAAACTCGAAAATTAGAGCAAATAAAAAACAGATTTCAACACTTGAAAAAGAACTTAAAATATTAAAAGATGACTATTCTGACATGATTTATATGTCCTATAAAAGCAAATCTATGCAAAGTAGGTTGCTATTTATCTTATCTGCTGATAGTTTTCATCAAGCTTACAAAAGATTCCAATACATGACTCAGTATACGGAATACAGAAAAGAGCAAGGAGAAGAAATTGTTGTTCAAACTGAAAAAATTAAGGGACTTAATGATGATTTGAAAATTCAAAAAATTGAAAAGCAGAATTTAATTGCGGCTCAAAAAGAAGAACAAGTCAAAATAGAAATTGAGAAAATAGAACAAGAACTCCTAGCAAAAGAAGTTACTACTGAAAAGAAAAAATACACCGCGCAAATAAAAAAGAAACAAGACGAGGAGCGTAAAATCGACAAACAGATTGAAAAAATAATTAGAGATGCCATTGCAGCTGCAAATAAGAAAAACTCTTCTAAGAAATCTTCTAACTTTATTTTGACTCCTGAGGCTAAAATATTAGCTTCCAAATTTGCTACTAACAAAGGAAAATTACCTTGGCCCGTTACCAATGCTCTTGTCGTTAGAAAATATGGAAAAATTCCTCATGAAACCTTACGAGGAATCACCATACAAAGTAATGGAATACACATTGCCACCAACAAAAAGGCACGTGCAAAAGCTATTTTTGAGGGAACCGTACTTGCTATTCAAGTAAGTTCAAATGGGATTAAAACGGTGTACATACAACATGGTAATTATATCTCACTTTACAGCAACTTGGCGACGGTTTCTCTGCAAAAAGGAGACAAGGTAAAACTGCAACAGAGCATTGGTGAAATTCATACCGACAAAGTAACCGGTAAAACAGTTCTAAAACTTCAAATTTGGAAAGACACAAAAACAGAAAACCCTAGTTATTGGTTGTTGAGATTGTAAATTATTGTATTGTTAATCCTTTACCCTTCGACAAGCTCAGGGTACGGAAATTAGAAATTAAACAAATCATAATCTATCTCGGAGGCTGAGCTTGACGAAGTCTCATATTATTACTTCTCTCAAACTTGGGCGTTTTAGATTTTATAGTATTTAAAAGAAAAAACAAGTCAAATTACTTTACCCTTATTACCCTTCGATAAGCTCATGGTGCAAAAGTCACTATTCAAACAATGCTTTTAGCTCAGTAGCATCTTTAGGCTTCATTTTTCCAGACATTACCAAACTCATTTGTCGTCTTCGCAATGCGGCATTGAAACGCTCAATTTCTAATTTGGTTTCTGGCACTAATTCTGGCACCTTCAACTTATTTCCCTTTTCATCAACGGCCACAAACGTATAGATACATTCATTTACTTTGGTACGTTTTCTAGAAACTCTATCTTCTAGCCAAACATCCGCAAAAATCTCCATAGAAGAACCAAA
>NZ_JAQWGB010000037.1 GCF_029238425.1 Flavicella sp. | reverse complement strand
GGTTGCAAAGATTCTTTAGATTGGTTTTTGGTGAAAACTCCTTCCAATCCATTGTGATTTGTATAGATATTTTTTAAGGAACGAATAAAAAACTTAAAATCTTCTAAATTGTAAGTTCGGTGAACAAAATGCTCAAATTTTGATAAATCATCTTCCGTATGATTTAAAATAAAGTCATAGGGCGAATTTCCTAAGAAATCCATCATTTTATGACTGTTTTTAATGATCATTTCACGTTTTCCCCATGCTATTGTGGCTGCCAAAAAGCCGGCTATTTCTATATCTTCTTTTTGAGTGTAAAGATGTGGAATCTGTACAGGGTCAGAATCAATAAATTCCAATGTATTATATTCAATGACCTTGGCATCTAAAAATTCTTTTAATTCCAGAAAATTCATACTTATTATCCGTGTATAGATTCTTTTGTACCTAAGTTTTTCATGATGTTGGCTTCGTATTCTAACAAAGCATCCCATTTTTCATTTACCTGTTTTAGGTCACCATAATTTCTAGCAAACTGTAAAAATAGTGTATAGTGATTTGCTTCTGAAACCATCAAATCTCTATAAAACTTGGCCAATTCCTTGTCTTCAAGATTTTCCGATAAAAGTCTAAAACGTTCACAACTACGTGCTTCGATTAAGGCTGCGTATAACAATCTATGTACCAATTGATCTGTTCTAGAACCTCCTTTTGGGAAAAATTTTAATAGTTCAACAACATATAAATCTTTACGGTCTCTCCCTAAGGTTACACCTTTTGCAACTAACTTATCTAGAACAAGCTTAAAATGACTCATTTCTTCTTTTACCAAAGCGATCATTTCTTGCACAAGATCTGTGTATTCAGGAAAACTAACAATCAATGAAATGGCTGTTGAAGCAGCCTTTTGCTCACAATGTGCGTGATCAATTAAGATTTCATCAATATTTTTTTCTGCGATATTAACCCATCTTGGGTCTGTTGGTAATTTTAATCCTAACATGTTCTATTCTGTTAACTTAGTTTCAAAACCATCAAAACTGACAGTGTTTTTTTCTAATTGATATTGTTTGATTTTTTCTTCTCCTTGCTTTGAAGCCCAATCATTAAGGTGTGTTCTTTCTTCTTTAAAATCATAAAAAGGTACCGCCATACCGCATGATTCTTGAACGGCTTCAATATCTAATTCGATAATTTGTCTGGCTCCTGCCAAGGGAGGGAAAAGTGAAATATACTCAGTGAATTCAGTATCTCTCTCATGGAAAATTTTTGCTTTTCCATAAAGTCTTAGAATATTTGGTTTTCCTTCAAATGCGGTAAACATAATAGTCATTCTGTTGTCTTGTAATAAATGAGCTGCGGTTTCATTTCCGCTACCTGTTACATTCAACCAAATGATTTTATTGTTATTTAAAACTCTAAAAGAGTCCATTCCCTTTGGAGAAATATTAATAGTTCCCGTAGGGGCAGCAGTCGCTACAAAAAATAATTTTTGAGCTTCAATAAATGAAACAATCCCTTCGTTTAATTCTTTTTGTTTCTTTCCCATAATTATTGATTTATGATTTTTTGCAAACGGACACCAAAATCAGTCATAGCTTTGATTTCTTTTACTGATGCCAATCTTTCTTTATACACAATTAATAATCCATTTTTAGAAGCTTCAATATGATAATAGGTATTACTTTCAAAAAACAAAACCAACTCATCATTAAAAAGTTCTTCTATAGCTTTTGTCTCATTCCCAGAAAGATAGAATCGTTTAGAGAAATCTTGATGATTTTTTATTCTAATATCCTCATATCCTGCCAGATGGTAAATGTATTCAAACAATCCATCCCTGTCAAGTATAAAACTAGGAATATCTCTATTTACTTTGATATGCATCATGGTACTTCTTACCACTTGCTTCGCAATAAACTCACCTTCGGTATAAATTACATCAAAAACAGCAGTATCTTTATTTGAAAGTACATTTTTGATTCGGCTTATATTTTTGGATTTGAAAAAACCATAATTTTCTAAAAATAGAAATGGTTTCTTTTGAATAGCACGATAGTTATAATGAAAAGCTTCAGAAATATTTTTGATCGCCTTTTGCCTTTTGGTAAGGTTTTTAGAAGCAAGTCTTTTGGTTGCACTAATCCTACGCAAGGCAAAGGGATGCTCGGAATGAGAACCGTGTAAATCCAATCCAATGACCTCAAAATGCCCTCCCTTAGAAGTAAAGGTATTGATATAGTCATTTACGTTTTCCATGACAGTATGATCTACAAAACTACATCTAGAAAAATCTAAAATAACATCTTCATTTTCTGGAATCTGATCAAGTTTCGCCTTTAACTTAGAGTAGTTTAAAAAAGTACAGAAGTTGACAACACTTACATAATAATTGTTTTTTTCGTCATCCTCTTTGTACATTAAAACATTAGGTTTTAATAAGTTTCTAGTAAATAAGGTAAAGTTTTTATTTAAAATTACATGAATGATGAACGTAATAAAAATACCGCTAAAAATTCCAATAATTAAGTTAAAGAAAATCGTGGCTAGCAAAGTAGTCATAAAAATAATTAACTGCTCACCTCCAATTTTAAATACCTTGGCAATATTGCTAGGATTCGCTAATTTAAATCCAGTATATACTAAAATTGCGGATAAAGCGGGTAGTGGTATTTTACAAAGTTGGTCTTGAAATAGTAAAATAAAAATGACAAGAAAAAATGCATGAAAAAAGTTACCCGAACGGTTTGTAGCTCCATTGTTTGCCGCTACAGAACTTCTTGCAATTACAGTTACCACGTTCAAACCTCCTAAAAAACCACTAATGGTTGTAGCAATACCCAATGCTTTTAAATCTTTATTGATATTAGATCGTCTTCTTTGTGGATCTAATTTATCAACGGCTTTGATACTTAATAAGGATTCAATGCTTGAGATCAAGGTAATGGCTAAAACCACATTGATAAACTTGATACTAAAGATATTTGAGAAATCAGGAAAAGCCAAACTTTGTACAATATTGTCCGGGATGTTGATCAATAAACTTTTATCAACTGGATATTCTTGTTGCAAAAAATATTCATAATGATATGCCAATCCAACGGCAAGCATCACAATCCACATCGGAGCAGGGATCAATTGAAAATATCTATTTCTAATTTTAGAATAGAAAACCATGATAAACAAACTCATGATACCTTCTATACCAGCGATATAATTGTTGTGGGTATCAACAAAGAAATGATATACCGTAAATGGAATTTCATATAACAACTCTATAGTAGATCCTTTGATGGTGATATATCCAAACATTACATGAAACTGTTTGGCTAAAATACCAATACCAATGGCTGCCAGCATTCCTTGTATTGCAGAAGAAGGAAAGAAATCGCTCAAACTCCCCATTCTTAAAAAACCAAGGATGAGCATTAAAACACCTGCAAAAACGATGGCAGCGAGCGTAAATAAATAACCTTGATGTAAATCTCCACCAGCTAAAGTAGTGATAGCACCAAGTAACACGACTACCAAACCATTTCCTGGCCCAGTAATGGTTACGTTAGATCCTCCTAGTATTGCTACTAATACACCACCAACTACTGAAGAAATAATCCCTGCAACAGGAGGAGCTTCAGAGGCAATTGCCAAACCTAAGCCAAGTGGTAAAGCGATGAGTGATACTACAAAACCGGCAAATATATTTTTAGGGATTGTTGAAATAAAACTTTTGAGGGCAGATTCTTTTTGTACCATATGTTATTTTACAATGAGAACATCCGTAGGAAGTTCAGATAAGATATACTCCATATCATGCGGAAACAATCTATCCAAAATAGTTGTTTTGTTGGGAGCATTCATAATTAATAAATCCGCTCTAACTACACGAGCATAATGTCCTATTGAGTATCCTCTTTTTCCGAAAATACTTTGGGTTTTAATGGAAATACCGTTTTTGTTTTCTTCAGGTATGTGGGTAAGTATATCTTTCACACGCATTTCTTCTCTATTAGAAATACGTTCTTTTTCTATTTTCATTTTACGCAAAGAAACATCGTCACTTGCTTTAGCGTGGATTTCTTGTTGTGTTACCTCTTCTACAATAGTAATTTTTGGACAAGACAATCCTTGTGAAACATAAAATGAAGTTTGTATAGTTTCCTCTGTTCTTGGATCTTGTAAACCGTTTACTACGATGTGCTTACAAGGAACTCTTTCTACAGAATGTTTTATCAATAAAAGTACGGAACAAGGAGCTTTTCTAGTCAGAATACGCGCAATCGAACCAACATAATATTTATAAATATTTTCTTTCTGTAACGCACCTAGAATTAACAAATCAATATTTTGAGTGTTGCAGGTTTCTAAGATTACATCTACGGGATTTCCTGTTTGAAAAACCAATGTTTTTTTTGAATGTAAATCAGGAGCTTTTTCGAATATTTCTTCGAGTTGTGCTTCTTTTTCTGGAGTTTTTTCACCTACATGTACGCATACCAATTCTGAGTTGAACATATTGGCCAATCGAACGGCTTCATGTATGTTGGCGATTATATTAGGAGAAAATGCAATACCTATTAAAATTTTATCAAATGAATGCACGTAGATGGAGTTAATTAGGTTGGCAATATATTAAAAAAAAGATGCAATTAACTGATATTAAATATCAAGACCAAATAAATTTCGAAGTAAATCAATCGTAGGATTCAATTCTTGCAGTTTTTCGTATTTTTCTTGAGGAGTGTACACAAATTTTTTCACTTCAGAAACTTCAATTTTGACGGTTAAATCTACACTGAAATTATTTAAGGAATCCCTTAGGTATTTTAACAGACGCGGTCTTAAACGCTCCAATTGTTCCGCCATTAGTTGGTTTGGAAGTGTATATTGAATATGAAATTCTGACAATGTAGGTTTGGAGGCCATTAGAATAGAAGCCAAACTTTTATCTCCTCTCTTAATTAATTGCTGTGCGTATTCCGACCATAGGTTGACCAGTTTTCCTTCAGAGAAAGGAGTTTTAGGCAACGTATCTCTGTCAATTTCAGTTTCTGGGGTGATTTCTACCGCTTCCACTTTTTCTGTCAAACTTTTTAAGGACAGGGCAGAAGTTCTTCTTTTTCCAGTTCTCATACGAGGAGCTGGTTTTGGAGGAGCAACTGTTTTTAAAGGTGTTTCTGGAAGTGATTTTTCTTTAGGAATCTCTTTTTTTATGGTTTGAATTTTTTCTTCAACCAATTGAGATTTAAAAAAAGAAGCTGGAATTATGTAGTTACTGCTTTTTTTTTTTCTGCCTCGAAGGTTATAGAAGCAATTTGCATCAGAGTCAATTCAACTAATAAGCGTTGATTTTTACTGGTTTTATATTTTAAATCACAATCGTTAGCCTTTTCTATTGCCTGTAACAAAAATGGTAAAGATGCTGCACTTGCTTGTTCTAAATACCTTTTTTTAGCAATATCTCCAACTTCTAATAGAGGTATGGTTTCTGCATCCTTTGCAACCAATAAATCTCTAAAGTGAGACGCCAATCCGTTTATAAAATGATGTCCTTCAAATCCTTTACTTAAAACAGTATTGAATTCCACTAACACCTGTGGGATGTTGTTTTTTAAAACTAAATCCGTCGTTTTAAAATAAACATCATAATCCAAGACGTTTAAATTTTCTGTTACGGCTTCTCTAGTTAAATTTTTTCCTGAAAAACTAATGACTCTATCAAAAATGGACAAGGCATCACGCATCGCTCCATCTGCTTTTTGAGCAATGATATGCAAAGCGTCGTCATCCGCTGTTATTCCTTCTTGCTCAGCAATTTTCTTTAAGTGCAATTTGGCATCTAAAACACCAATTCTTTTAAAATCAAATATCTGACATCGTGAAAGAATTGTAGGAATTATTTTATGTTTCTCCGTGGTTGCCAAAATAAAAATGGCGTGCGCTGGTGGCTCCTCTAAAGTTTTAAGAAAAGCGTTAAAGGCAGCTTGAGACAACATATGCACCTCATCAATAATATAGACTTTATATTTTCCTGTTTGAGGGGGGATACGAACTTGGTCCGTTAAAGATCGAATATCATCTACCGAGTTGTTAGAAGCTGCATCCAATTCGAAAATATTGAAAGCAAAATCTTCATCCTCGTGAGAACCATCTTCATCATTGATCTTTTTAGCCAGAATTCTAGCACAACTAGTTTTTCCAACCCCTCTAGGACCTGTAAACAATAAAGCTTGAGCTAAATGGTTGTTTTTTATAGCATTCTCCAAAGTGTTCGTAATGGCTTGTTGGCCAACAACGTCTTCAAATATTTGAGGACGATACTTACGAGCAGATACTATAAATTGTTCCATAGAGTGATTAAAATTGAATGACAAATGTAGCGATTCAGATAGCGATAAGCAACAAAAAAATGATTGCTAGAATAAAAAGTTTTTTTTCAGATGAATATGAACTAGTTATTCAAAAAAAAATTAATATTGCTTGTAATTAAACAGAATACCTGCGTACTAAATCTTGTAGGATCAAAATAAATATAGATTATGTTGAATAAAAAATTTGTGATGGCATTGGTAGCCATGTTTTTTGTTTTTAATTCTTTAGAAGCTCAGAACTATGAGAAAAAAGTAAAAAAGGGAGAATTAAAAGTGGCCTATTTTGCAAGTGGTTGTTTTTGGTGTGTGGAAGCTATTTACGAAAGTGTGCGTGGAGTAGAAGAGGCTGTTTCAGGTTATTCAGGAGGTCATACTAAAAACCCAACTTATAAATCAACCGGAACAGGGAAAACAGGGCATGCAGAAACAGTTGCCGTTTATTACAATCCAAAAATTGTGAGTTACGAAAGTTTGGTTGAAGTGTATTTTGGTAGTCAAGACCCTACAACATTTGGACAAAATCCTGATTTTGGTTCGCCTTATAGGAGTATTATATTTTATCAAAACTCTAATGAAAAATTAATAGCGACAACGATGTTTGATGCTTTGAATAAAGAGGTGTACAGAAATAAAATGATTACTGAGATTAAGGCTTTTGAAAAATTTTATGAGGCTGAGGATTATCATCAAGATTTTGAAAAATTAAATCCGAATAATGGATATGTAAGAAATGTGTCTATTCCTAGGTTGAATCGATTTAAAAAAGCGTATCCAGAATTGTTAAAATAAAAAAAGAGGAGTAAAAATTACTCCTCTTTTTTTTTCGGTTCTCTTTTATGTTCTTTAAGGCTTTGCATGAGCATCCATTCAATCTGCCCATTGGTAGATCGAAATTCATCAGAAGCCCATTTTTCAATGGCCTTAATCATGTCTTCGTTAATGCGTAATGCAAATGCTTTCTTTTTAGCCATATTTATTTTTTATATCGCAGTACTACCTCTTTGGCTTTTTCCTCTAATTGGGTTCCTATTAATATCTTTTTGCCGTTGTTTAGAAGTAATTGGATCCCCTTGTTCCCAGATATATTAAAAGCAGTACCATTTATTTTTTTCCAAAACCTTCCACCTTTCATGCCATATCCTCCAAATTCAGTGAATGCATTATAAGTTCTTACTTCTGCCGTTTTTATTTGATCCCATAAAATGGTTTTATTACTAAAATGAAAAGGGAAAAATTTATAATGAATTCCTTTTTCATCAATTCTTGTTGATAGTTTGAATAGAAATATCAAGCATGCAGAAGCAATAATTATGGACAAAGTTACGAGATACTCATATATATTCATTCCGTTTTTATTCAGAAAAATATGCGTTACCAAAAACAAAGGCCCCAAACTACTGACAGCGAGTAGTGTAATTAGCCATTTTTGTTTAAATCGTTGTTCTTCTACAAATACTCTCATTTCTATCGGTTTTTTTCTCTTTCAAATACTATTCTTGTAGAACTTTCAGAAATATGTCTTGCTTCCCATCCAGCTCGTCCATATTCATTTAGCACGTCTTCAAGTTTTTCATTGTTGTTTGAAAAACCCATTTTCCAATTGATTACTTTATATTCCTTCATAGTGAATTATTAATGATTTAAGGTTCCTGTGTTTAAAACGGGTGAAGCTTCTTTGTCACCACATAAAATAACCATCAAGTTACTAACCATGGCAGCTTTTCTTTCTTCATCTAACTCCACAATATCTTTTTTATTAAGTTCTTCTAAAGCCATTTCTACCATGCTTACAGCTCCTTCAACAATTTTATATCTCGCTGCTACAATTGCAGTTGCTTGTTGTCTTTTTAACATAGCATTTGCGATTTCTTGAGCATAGGCCAAATAACCTATTCTTGCCTCTAAAACCTCAATACCTGCGATAGCTAATCTTTCTTCAATTTCTTTTTCCAGTGCTTCGCTGACTTCATTCACACTTGAGCGTAACGTAATGTCTTCCGCAACTCCTTCATCTGCAAAATTATCATAAGGGTACATGCTCGCAAGCTTTCTAACGGCTGCATCGGTTTGGACACGGACAAAATTTTCATAATTATCTACATCAAAGGCTGCTTTATAGGTATCGGTAACACGCCAAACTAAAATGGTGCTAATCATAATAGGGTTTCCTAGTTTGTCATTCACTTTCAAACGCTCACTGTCAAAATTACTCGCTCTTAAAGAGATTTTCTTTTTTTTGTAAAATGGATTTGCCCAATAAAGACCATTGGTTTTTACGGTTCCAATATATTTACCAAAAAGTAAAAGTACTTTGGAGCTGTTTGGATTGACCAATACAAGACCAAATGCCAAAAAGAAACCTATAACTGATAGTGGAACGTACGCTCCGGTTTCTTTTGTGATGGATAGTGAAATTCCACCAAAAAATAATAAAAAGATGAGTACTAACATAAAATACCCATTGAGAAGTTTGATTGTTTTTTCTTCGTTCATAGTAAAAGATTTAAAGTGATATCAAAATGATATCACAAATATAAAAACAAATTCCTTTGATTTGCAAGTGTTTATCGGAATTTATTTTTTTTAACCGGAAAATTATTGTCTTCATGACGATTTGGCGTAATTTATTTTTTGGCTTGATATTCGTATCTTAT
>NZ_JAQWGB010000012.1 GCF_029238425.1 Flavicella sp. | reverse complement strand
ATGATTTTTACCTCTACACCATTTTCGTTTGAAAGAGTGTATTGTTGTATTTTTTCTCCTTGAACTTGTCCAAAGTCTGAAATATGTATACTCATTATATTGGTTTAAGTTTAGTAATTTATTTTTCTTCGAAAGGAGCTAGTTTTTCCCAATCGAAAATCACCCCTACACCTGGGTAGTCTGGAGCAACAGCTCTAAAATTCTCAACAACTAACGGTCTGGTTGTATACTCGTCAATTGGAAAACTGTGTACTTCTAGCCATCCCGAATTTGGTTGAGCAGAAACCAAACTTACGTGAAGTTCTTGCATCCCGTGCGAACAGGCAGGTATTCCGTGTTTGTCAGCCAATCTTGCTGCGGCTAACCATCCAGTTATTCCTCCACAATTTGAAGCGTCAGGCTGCGCAAAAGAAAGTTTTGCTTGGTCAAATGCATATTCAAATTCATGAATGGTGTGTAGGTTTTCACCCATTGCTAAAGGGAAGCCAGTAGCATCAACAATTTCACCAAATCCTTTATAATTGTCTGGGATAATTGGCTCTTCAAACCAAGTGATGTCATATTGCTTGAAACCTTCTATGGCTTTGATTGCTTTATCAACCGTCATAGAATAATTTGCATCAACCATAAATGTAACATCGGGACCAATATATTCTCTAACAGCCTTGATTCTGTCTAAATCTTCTTGTAGGTTTTCTTTCCCTATCTTGATTTTTACAGCGTTAAAACCTTTAGCTAAATACCCTTCCATATTCTTTAAAAGCTTTTCGATTGGGAACATCAAATCAATTCCACCACAATAAGCTTTACAAGTATTTCCAGCGCCACCAGCCATTTTCCATAAAGGTTGACCTGCTTTTTTACATTTGATATCCCATAAGGCGATATCTATAGTTGAGATTGCAAAAGAAGCAACACCACCACGACCTACGTAATGTACATGCCATTCCATAAAGTCGTAAATACCATCAATATCCGTAGCATCTTTACCAATTAATACTTTGGCAAAATCATGCTCTACCATTGCTTTGATGGCAAAACCTCCTTTACCACCAGTATAGGTATATCCTGTTCCTTCGCTACCATCTTCTAAAGTGATGGTAGTAGTAATCAATTCAAAATGGTAATGGTCACCATGTTTCGCGTCAGCCATTACTTCTGGTAATGGAACGGTAAATAATTTTACCTCTACGTTTGAAATTTTTGTACTCATATAAGTGTTGTTTTCGAATTGAATTAAGCTTTATGTCTGATGTAGAAAGTCTTTTTTTCTAAGTATTGTTCAAAACCATATTTCCCATCTTCACCACCTGATCCTGATAGTTTGTAACCATTATGGAATCCTTGGTGTTGTTCACCATGACCTCTATTTACATAGATTTCTCCATATTCTAATTCATCATTACATTTCATGATCGTGTTCATGTCATTTGTAAAGACCATCGCCGCTAATCCATATTCACAATCGTTTGCAAATTCAATTACTTGCTCAAAAGAATTGAATTTTAATACAGGCAAAATAGGTCCGAATGATTCTTCATGTACAATTGTCATATCTTGTGTAACTCCTGTTAACACTGTAGGCTCAAACCAGAATCCTTTTTCGAATTCAGCTCCTTCTGGACGTTTTCCTCCAGCTGCAATAGTAGCTCCTTCTTTAACACTTACATCTACTAAGTGTTCCATATGCTTTAATTCATTTCCGTTTACTTTTGGTCCCATATCTGTTTCTTCCAACATTGGATCACCTACTTTAATTTCAGCAACTTTTGCTAAGAATTTTTCCATGAAGATATCGTAAATATTTTCATGAACATACATTCTTTCGTTACAAGTACATACTTGTCCACAGTTATCAAAACGAGAATGCAAAGCAGCTTCTACAGCAGCATCAATATCAGCATCTTCAAAAACAATAAATGGAGCTTTCCCACCTAATTCAAGTTGAACATGAGTTAAATTGTCTGCAGCATTTCTTGCAATTTGTTGTCCAACAGGAGTAGACCCTGTCATCGTAACCATTTTACAAAGAGGGCTTTCTACAAGTGCATTACCCATTGCTCTACCCGGTCCAGTTAAAATATTTATAACTCCAGCAGGAATTCCTACTTTATTTGCTAAATCTCCTAACTCTAGAGTTGCTAATGGTGTTTCTGAAGTAGGTTTGATTACAATTGAATTTCCGGCAACAAGAGCTGGTCCAAGTTTTCTACCTGCTAAGGCTAATGGGAAGTTCCATGCTGTAATTGCCACAACAACTCCTCTCGGTACTTTTTGAATCCAGATTTGTTCGTTAGGATTATCAGAAGGGATAATGTCTCCTTCAATTCTACGCGCTCCCTCACAAGCATATCTGATAAAGGATGCCGTAACTTGTACTTCAAAACGTGCTACTTTTAAAAGTTTTCCTTGTTCTTTAACCAACAATTGAGCAAGACGCTCATTGTTTGCATCAATTTCATCTGCTAATTTGTATAATAAATCAGCTCTTTCTCTTGCAGGTAGTTTTTTCCATTCTTTTTGTGCTTTATCAGCGGCTTCAAGAGCTTCAATAGCCTCTTCAGCAGTTCCATTTTGCACACGTGCCACAACTTCTTCAGTTGATGGACTTACAATATCAATCGTCTCTCCTGAAGTTGATGTTCTCCACTCACCATTTATAAATAATTGGTAATCTTTAATTTCTGCCATAATAATTGTTATTTTTTGATTTTTTCTTTTCTATTGTTATCCATTCGAACGGCTGCCTTTCCTTCGTACAATCTTTTTAATTGCCACAAAGGTCTTTCTAAGGTAAGTTCCCAATCGAATAATTTTTTATATAATTCTTTAACGGTGTCTGGTTGTTCTGAAGCCAAGTCATTTACTTCAGAAATATCTTTTTCAATATTGTAAAGTTCCGCTGGACGGTCAGGGAAACGAATAAGTTTGTATTCGTTGTGACGAATCGCTGCTCGAGATTCCTTTTTCCAATACAGAGTTTCATGTGGTGTATCTCTGTTGTTTTTTGCTAAGTAGGGAATAAGGTTTACCCCATCTAAATGTTTTTTGTCATCTAAAGTGCCACCAGCAATCGATACAAAAGTGGGTAATAAATCTAGTGTAGAAACAGGTTTTGTATACACGCTTTTTTTCTTAAGTTGACCTTTCCATGACATTAAAAAGGGGATTCTAATTCCGCCTTCAAGATGATTTGCTTTGGTCCCACTCAAAGGGTCATTACAAGATTTGTTTGAATCAGATGGACCACCATTATCATTCGCAAAAACAATAAGTGTATTTTTTTCTAATCCTAAATTTTTTATTTTATCCAAAACAACACCGCAAGCTCTATCCAAGCCTATGGTCATTGCTGCTAAGGTTTTTCTTTTACCTGTTAGGTGTTGAGGTACTTTTTTCAGATCATCTTCTCTTGCTTCCATGGGTGTATGGACAGCATTGAAAGAAAGATATACGAAGAAGGGATGATTTTTATTTTTCTCAATAAAGGAAGCAGTTTCATTGGCCAAAGCATCTGTTAGGTATAATTCACTTTCTTGGTAATTAGCAAATCCTTGTTCAAGCTGCTTATCAGCTTCAAATTTCGGACTGTCTTTGTCAACCTCATAATAACTTCTGGCTCCGCCTCTAAAACCGTAAAAGGTATCAAAACCTCTTTTAGTAGGGTGGTAGCGATCCGCATTTCCCATATGCCATTTTCCAAAAATAGCAGTGGTATAGCCAAGTCCTTTTAAATAATCAGCCACGGTGATCTGGTCTGTAGGAAGTCCCATTTCATCACCAGTAAGTCCAGAATGACTCATGTATCCAGGCACATTGTTTTCCTCGAAACCAAATTTTTGCTGGTATCTTCCAGTCAACATTCCAGCTCTAGAGGGTCCACAAACTGCAGCTGAAACATAAGCCTGTGTAAATTTAACTCCGCTTTTTGCTAAAGCATCTAGATTGGGTGTTTTAAAATCTTTACTGCCTTGAAAACCAAAATCGGCATATCCGGCATCATCGGAAAGAATGAATACGATATTTGGTTTTTGTTGTGCTGAAATTGAGTGACAAACACCACATACAACCGCCAGTAAGCAAAGCGATTGCATGATTGTGTTTATCTTGATTGAAATTAGTCTCATTGAGTTTTTCTATGAATTATCTACCCATCCATCCACCATCTACTAACATGGTAGTTCCATTCATATATGCTGCAGCTTCTGATGCTAAAAATACTGTTGGTCCTGCAAAATCCTCTGCATTACCCCATCTTCCTGCAGGGATTCTTGATAAAATTGATTCAGATCTTACAGGGTCATTTCTTAAAGCTTCTGTGTTGTCTGTAGAAATATAACCGGGTGCAATTGCGTTTACATTAACACCTTTACCAGCCCATTCATTAGCAAATGCCATTGTCATTTGTCCAATCGCTCCTTTTGAGGCAGCGTAACCTGGCACTGTAATTCCTCCTTGGAAAGTTAATAATGATGCTGTGAAAATTACTTTTCCTTCTCCACGTGCAACCATCTCTTTTCCGATTTCTCTAGTTAAAATAAATTGAGCATTTTGGTTTACTTCAATTACTTTGTCCCACATCTCATCAGGATGTTCTGCTGCTGGGGCTCTTAAAATCGTACCTGCATTATTTACCAAAATATCTATTTGTGCGAAGTCTGATTTTACTTCTGCAATAAACTTGTACAAAGATTTTCTGTTAGAGAAATCACATTGGTAAGCTTTAAAGTTTTTTCCTAAAGCTTGTACGTCTTTTTCTACTTGACTTCCTTCTAGTTCTAATGAAGCAGATACTCCAATTATATTTGCTCCAGCCTCGGCTAATCCAATAGTCATTGCTTTTCCTATTCCACGTTTACAACCTGTAACTAAGGCTGTTTTTCCTTCTAAATTGAATTTATTTAAAATACTCATGTTGTTTTTGTTATATATAAATGTTGTCGATACAATTTTTTGATTCTTCAAAAATCACTCGAACTGACATTTGAGTTTAAAATTATAGTTGACAATCCATTAGCACTTTTAAGCCATCAGGGTTTTTGTCTATATTTTCAAATACTTGTTGAATATTTGATAATGGTTGAACATCTGTAATCATATCTTCAAATGGTAATTCATTTGCAGTAATTAATGCGATAGATTTTTCATAGTCCTCTCTCTCATATACACGTGCTCCGATTAGTTTTAATTCTTTCCAAAAGAATTTAAAAAGATCTATTTCTTTTTTAACACCATGAATGGCAACCATTACGATTCTACCTCTAATTCCGGCTACCTCAGTCATAACATCTAAAGCTGGTTGAACACCTGCTACTTCAAATACTACATCCGCTTTACGACCTTCTGTTTTTCCATGCACATACTCTACAAGATCTACCTCCAAAGGACTTACTGCATCAAATCCTAATTCTTTAGCTTTTGCTATACGTGTTGGGTTGACTTCTGAGATGATTACTTGGGCTCCAACTTCTTTAGCAACCATAGCAACCAACAATCCGATGGGTCCACCACCTAAAACAACAGCAGTTTCACCTTTAACTAATTCGCTTAAACGAACATCATGTGTTGCAACAGATAATGGCTCAATTAAAGCAGCCAGTTTTAAATCTGTATTTTCTTTTAATTTGTGTAAAGTAAAAGCTGGAACATTCCAGTATTGTTGCATAGAACCTGGACTATCAATTCCAATAAAATTTAATTCTTCACAAATGTGATTGAATCCTTTATCAGATGCTTTTGCTTTGGAATCATCCAGTGGACGAACGACCACTTTATCACCAACAGCATAATCATTTACTCCTGTACCTATAGCATCAATGGTACCTGACATCTCATGTCCGATAGTTTGCGGCATGTCAACTCTACCATCCATCATTCCATGGTAAATGTGAACATCTGTACCACAAACACCTGAATAGGCTACCTTGATTCTTACCTCTCCTTGTTTCGGATCTTCTTGGCTTTTCTCAACAACTGAAAAAGTCTTATTTCCTTCGTATTGTGTTGCTTTCATTTTATAATATATTTTGTTTCAAATAAAAAACTTGTTTCTAATATGAAACAAATATATAAAATGTTGTTGGTTTATTCGAATAAGAAACTGATTTTATATTTGAAACAAATAGATGTTGAATTTTTGTCTAGTTTTTAGACGTGTTTCATCAGGTCTATATGCAGGCCTTTAGAGATAAATTGAAAAGTAGAACTAGAGGTTGTGGGTAATTTTATTTACCTAAATACCCAAGTTTGGTTGAGATTTCTAATGCGTAGTTAGCAATAGTTTTTCCCTTGCTATCAAATTCACTGTGCGGAAGTCTACCGTGAGGTGCAGTAATCCAAATGGCTGCAACTGGCGTTCCTTGTTCATTGAATATGGGTGCACCAATACAATGAATACCTTGAATATCTTCACCATTATCAAAAGCAAAACCTCTTTCTTTCACAATTTTAAGTTCTTCCTTAAAATCTTTGATAGAGGTAATGGTGTTTTTTGTGTATTGGCTAAGTGTTTTGCCTTTTAAAATTTTGTTTGTTTCAGCTTCTGGCAAATATGCTAAAATAGATTTTCCACCTACAGAGCTATGAAGGCTAAATTGTGTTCCTTGTTCAACAAATAGTTTGACAGGATAAGATGATGATACTTGTTCTAAGATAGTACCTTTAGATCCTAAAAGAACACCCAGCATTACGGATTCTTTTAATTCATCTCTTAAAGCACGCATAACATCAATAGACATTTCTACAATACTTTGTTCGTTTATTGAGGAAATACCTAGAGTTAAAATTTTTCTAGAAAGCGTTATTTTTTTAGTTGTTTCGTTTTTCTGCAAGTAGTTTTTGAAAATCAAAGTACTCGTGATTCTGAAGGCACTAGATTTAGAAATGTCAAGCGACTGAATTATTTCAGTTAAAGTTAGTCCCTGAGTGTGAACTGCTAAAAGTTCAATAATCAAAAGACCGCGCTCCAAATTTGGAACGTTATAACTTGATTTCGCTTCGGTTTTTTCTTCAGTCATAGTAGCTTGTTGATTTCAAACAAAAGTAATATTATTTTTTAATGCAGATATGTTTCGTAGAGACATAAAATAAAAAGAGCCTTGAGTAAGTCTTCAAGGCTCATGAATTTTTTATTTTATGCGTATCGTGGCTTGTGCTGTTTCGAGATCGTTTCCTGTAGCGGTGATTTTAATTTCTCCTGTTTTGTTCTTTGCTTGCAGAATTAATAGTGTTCTACCTTGATGCGTAGTGTTGGTATTTGTTTGGAATTTTTGAATGCTTTTTTTCCAACCATTGTCTATTCCTAATAATTTTGCTGGACCTTCAATTGAATAGGTAATTTCTTTGTCGTCTGTTTTTGCAGGGTTTCCGTTGTTGTCAGTTAATTGAACTTCAATATGCACTACATCGTAATTATTTGCTGCAATTTCTTTTTTATCTAGGCTCAACGTGATTTGTGAAGCTGTTTTAGCTGTTGCTAATTCTGTACTTATTTCCACACCGTTTTTGATTCCTTTTGCAACCAATGTTCCTTCCTTGTAATGAACAGCCCATTTATAAATGTGGTCCTCAAAATCTGCAAGCTTTTTCTTTCCTAGCGACTTGTCATTCAGAAATAATTCAATTTCTTCGCAATTGCTATAAATTTCTGTTGAGATAATATCGTTTTCGTTGTAGTTCCAGTGCTCATTGATATCATACCATTCCCATAAGGCTCTCTTCCATAGTTCTGGTTTTTTTGCGACAATGTTTCCTTTAGCATCAATTTTGTTCAGGGATTTTTCAATGTTTTGTGTTGCTATAAACATATGGGGTGCATCGTTCCATAATGTTTTCATCATATGATAAGAACCTTTTTTAAAACCTGCCGTGTTTAATAAACCTGATGGTTGCACTCTCACTGGCCATGGTTCTCTTATTTCACCCATATAATCAAATCCAGTCCACAAAAATATACCTGCAATATGTGGTCTTTCTAAGACAGCTTTCCATTCATGATATTGTGCCAAGTTTTCCGTACCCATGATAGGTTTATCTGGGTAGTTTTTATGTCCATAATCGTATAATACTCTTCTATAGCTATATCCTACGATATCCAATGCATCAGCATAGCCTGATAAGTGGCTTGAAGAAGGTAAGATGCAGTTTGCTGTAACCGGTCGTGTAGTATCTAATTCCTTGGTCCATTTAGAAAGTTTCTGAGCCGTTTTACCGATGTCATACTTTCCTTTGGGTAGAGTTTCTAATTGGTGTTTGATTTCTGCTACTGAATGAGGTGGTTCTGACCAAAAGTAATTTCCTTTCCAACTCATATTGTTAAAAAATCCTGTTGCTTGAGCATTTCTAGGATAGGTCCATTCTATCTCATTTCCTATACTCCATTGAAAAATTGATGGATGGTTTCTATGACTTAAAACAACTGCTTGTAAGTCTCTTTTTGCCCATTCTTGGAAATGTTCACCATATCCACGTGTGATATAATCTGTGCTTTTGGATTCGTTTTGATTGTATCTTTTGTCTTTTGGATTGTCCCACTCGTCAAAAAATTCATCTTGTACCAAAAATCCCATTTCGTCACATAGATCTAATAATTCGTTAGAGGCTGGATTGTGCGAAATACGCAATGCATTGACACCTCCATCTTTTAAGATTTCTAATCTACGTCTCAGAACACCTTTTGGAATTGCGGTTCCAACCATACCTGCATCATGATGAATACATACACCTTTGATTTTCATATTTTCACCATTCAAGAAAAAACCTTCATTGGTGTCAAACTTTATGGATCTGATTCCAAAATTGGTTGTTTTTTCATCTAATACCTTGCCGTTTGAAGAAATAGTTGTGGTAGCTATATGTTGTATAGGGTTTTTAGTGGACCATAGTTGTGGGGTTGAAACTGTTATTTCTTGACTAAGATTTTTGTGGGTGTTTTTGTCTAATTCTATGTTTTTAATATCACTACCGATAAGTTTACCAGTGATATCCGTCAATTTAGTTTCAATGGTTAAAGACTGATCTTCTAAGGATTTATTGTTCACTGAAGTTTGGATATTGACCACGGCCATTTTATCAGAAACCTCTGGTGTTGTTATAAAGGTTCCCCAAATAGGAATATGCACACTGTTGGTCGTAATTAGCTTCACATTTCTATAAATACCTGCACCCGTGTACCATCTACTATCAGCGAAACGTGTATGGTCTATTTTTACGATGATAGAATTATCTTTTCCGTTGGAGTTTAAATATTCTGAGATCTCATAATAAAAAGGCGAGTATCCGTATGGGTGAGCTCCTAGCTTTTTACCGTTTATATATACTTCAGAGTTGTTATAAACTCCGTCAAAAAGAATATAAACTAACATGTCTTGTTGTTTTGGTATATCAAAGTTTTTTTGATATAACCCATAGCCTTTTGAAGCTAAATATCCAGTTCCAATAGCATCTTTACCCAGCGATTTGTCAAATTCGTTAGTCACTGCCCAATCGTGTGGTAATTGAACTTTTTCAAAATCTTTTGAGTTTAATTGGTTTATTTTTAAGTTATCTTGAGATAAATAAAAGTTCCATCCAAAATTAAAGTCTGATTCACGTTCTTGTGTTGTTTTTTCTTTTGGAGCACATGATAGCAAGAGTGCAGAGATGAATACGAATAGAATAGATTGTTTCATAATAAGTGTGTTGGGTCGTATTGAAATTTAAAATATTTCGATACTTTTTTATAAGGCTATAAAATTCTGATTTATTTAATTTACTGGAAAAGATAGTGTCTAGACAAAATCTGTACATATTGAATAAAAGCCCGAAAAATCTAGATATCTTATCGATATGTGTGTTTTTCGAGCTTTTGAGTTGGAACCAGAAGTAAAACACCAAGATTAAATCGATCAAAGGTGTTTTTTAGTTTTTTATAAATTTTTCCGAGCCGTATTCTGTTGTTAAGATATACATTCCGTTGTCTAGGTCTGAGACATTAATCACTCCATTCGTTTTTCCAGTTTTTAATTCTGTTCCATTGATAGCGTAAATATGAAACTCCAGTGATCGTTTAAAAGTATCTACATAAAGATTATTTTTTACTGGATTTGGATGTATGTTTAATTGATTTTCACCACTAATTTTTTCGATAGAAGCGATTTCTGTATCCATGATGACTTGTGAATTGTCATTTGCGAAACTTGCATTGTTGTCCATGGAAATAAAAATTTTCATCAAATAGAAATTACCGTCTGGAAGTTCGTCTGACGGTGTAGCGTTTTCATCAATGGAGTAGGTTGTAGTTATTTCTTGACTGTTTGGCGAGTCATTGCTTGCTGGGTAAATAGGAGTGTAGTTGTTCACGACTCCCCAAGAGGAATTCATTTCTTGAAGCGTAACTTGCATATATGCAAGGTCTTTTCCTGCAGTGTTGTAGTCAATTGTAAGATCAAGGTTTTGGCCTGGAGCTACGTTGGTAACTTTATTTTTCCAGGTACAGAACGGTTCTGTTACGGGAACTTCTTCTGAGTAATTGAAAACTTGGAAAATAGCGCTGCTTACATGTCCTCCTGAATCGGGGAAACTAACGCTTACGTTATTGTTTGTTGCCAATACGTTCCATGCTACAGGTATTTCAATAACACCGAAGAATCTATTTTTATCAGCTTGATCGTATCCTCGGTAATCTGTAGGGACGGTTACTTCAGTTCCGTTTACTGTTACTGTTGGTGTTAGGCTAGAGCCATGGTCCCTTCCTAAACCAAGTCTTAGTATAGCTTCACCATTAGTGTTTTTTTCAATTGAATTGATGTCAAATGAAATTGATTGATTCGCTGTTATGGGTTGTAAATAGGTAGTTGCATAATACTTTTTCTCGGTGTTGAGTTCGTCTATAGTTAAATTAGAGTCATAGGTGTATTCTAATATCATTGTAGATTCTGCACCAAGAGTTACATTGGAAGTGGAAATGTCTAGAGTTTCCTCATCTAATACGGGAGCATTATCTGTTAGTGTAAGATGTCTTTTATAAATGCTTGTTATTGGAATGTCATAAGTGTCTAGAATGTTTAAGTCAATTGATTTGGCCGAGAATTCAAGGTTGTTTAAGATGAGATATACTTTATTGTTGTCTATGTATGCATCAACAAGGATGTCTAGATCTTCAGATTTTGTATCAATTCTTGTTCCTTTGACATTTTGCCACAATTGATAGAATTTTACTCGATTAGTGTAAATCCATTCGCCGGTATAGTTGTCAGGCTCATTCGTTTTTCTCATCAGCCTAGCATTGTATGGAATATCTTTGCTGTCATTATAACCCCACTCTGCTTTTACAGGAGTAAAAGGAATAGCAATTGCGATATGATCAGGTCTTTCCATGAAAGACATCATCATAGAATTTTGTGCTTTTAAAAACAACCAATCTTTATATGGGCTCCAAGCCTGGTTGTTGTAATCATGTGTTTGGGCTCCATATTCTGAAATCACATAAGGCTTTGTGTGGGTCAAAGTCATCATGCTGTATTGGTCGTTCATGTCAAATGTTGCCTCTAAATTACTTCCAGAACGCAAATCTACTTTTCCGCCGAAAGCTGGGAAGTCATAAAGGTGCCATGACCAAAAGTCCATTTTCTCTCCGGCGACATCTATAAATAGCTTATCCCTATTGGTCCATCTTTGAAAATCACCTGTTTCGAAATCAGGGAAAGCCACGGTATAACCACCGATAAGTAAGTTTTCATTTTGAGCTCTAATAGCATTTGCAACTTCTACATGAAAGTCTGCAATCTCTTGCAGTGAATTAGTGTAATTAGTTTTTCCTCCAAGCGCTTCATATGCGGGTTCATTGATCACTTCAACCCAGTCTGACTGAGGCTGACCGTTTCCTCCGTGAAATGCATTAAGATATCTACCCATAAATTCGCCTGTTGCGGTTGGGCTGGCTAATTCCCATCCTAATTTGGTTGGAACTTGACTTTCTCCTGTCCAAAAAGGATGCAATTGAGCGGCAATTACATGGTTTCTTCTATTTTCGTATTGATGTATTGTTGTTTTTGCTGCATATGAGTTTTTTGAGGTGGTACCTTTAGAGTTGATGCTAGCAGGGTCTGCATACCCAGGACGATCAGGGTCTTCAGGCATGTAGTTCAAATTCCAGGTAATGCCCCCAGTGTCTCTTCCTAAATAAACATCATAACCATTGAGGAAATCATCTCTTAAATCATCAACAAAATTATCGCCATCCCATTCTGTTTCTGTATGATTGGCGTGTATAGTTATGAATTTTGAACGATCAAAGCTGTCTATTTCTCCCGTTTTATGACGGACGTTTAACTTTATATCCACCTGGGTTTGTGCCAAAGCACTAAGGTTGATGCATAGCATTAAAATGTAGGTTATTTGTTTCATTGAGGTATTGGTTTAAGTTGAAATACAAATTTACCGAGGTGAATTCGTTAGGAAATATTTTACTACTAGATATTAACACAACAGGTAGTGGGTTTCTTTACAAGGACTATAGAAAGAATAGTGTAAAACTAGATTAGGTTTGCTTTATTATTGGTACAGTCAGGTTTGAGTTAGGAAAAATTATTTTTTCACTTGACCATGAGAAGTTTTCTAGCTGGAATTTTTCTAGCTGGAATTTTTCGGTTAGTGAGGTTGCTTTTCGGCTAGGAGAATTAATTAGGCTCTAATTAGGTAACTTTTTAAATAAAGTTTTGATGCGGTTAAATCATTAGTAAAATAAGGTTTTAGTCAAGTTTTAGTTTATATAATGTCTATGTAAAAAAATAGTTTTTTCGATCCTTTTAGGAGTTCGGTCGGGTTAAAGTCTAGTAGAGTTCTGAAAAATGAGTTTTGCTATAGTTCATATTTGTAGCACTAAACTTTAATCGAAAAAATATGAAATTCAATTTATGTGCAAATTGGAACACCAAAATCTTCTTAACAGCGCTGTTGTTAATGAGTGTTGGTTTTGTCCAAGCACAAAGAAATGCAATTAAGGGAAAGGTGTCTGACAAAGACGGTCCGCTTCCTGGTGTAAGTGTTTTGGTAAAAGGCACTTCAAATGGTACAATAACCGATTTTGACGGGATGTACGAGTTAACTGTAGCAGAAAATGAGGTAATTGTTTTTAGCTATGTAGGATACAAACCAAGTGAATTGGTGGCAAATTCCTCAGCTTCTTATGATGTTATGCTTGAAGCTGATGTAGCAGCTTTGGAAGAGGTAGTAGTAATTGGGTATGGTACTCAAAAGAAAAAAGAAGTGACAGGGGCAGTAGTTCAAATATCCTCTGACATTATTGAAGTTGCTCCAGTAGCAGATGTAGGGAGTGCATTACAAGGACAAGTGGCTGGTGTTAATGTACAGGCGAATAGTGGTAGACCCGGTGAGCCGGCAAATGTACAGATTCGTGGACTTGGTTCTTTAAACGCAGATGGTCTAGGCCCTTTGTATGTTGTAGATGGTGTTCCTTATGAAGGGAATCCAAATATATCTCCAGATCAAATTCAGAGTATTGATATTTTAAAAGATGGTGCTTCTGCCGCCATTTATGGTACAAGGGGGTCTAATGGAGTTATTCTTATCACAACGAAACGTGGTGAGGTTGGTAAAATGAAAATAAATTTCAACACCTATACGGGGATTCAGAATATTACCTCCGGAACTCCACTAATGAATACAAATCAACAATTGTATATTGAAGATGTAACCTTAGCAGCTTTAGGTAGAGAGCCTACTACTTTTATTATTACACCTGATGCTTTGGACTATGATACAGATTTTGTTGGAGATGTTCAGAATAATAATGCTGAAATAAGTAATTATAATTTACAAATTTCAGGAGGTGTTAAAAATTTGACATTCAATTTAAATACAAATTATTTCAAGCAAGAGGGTGTTTTGATAAACTCTGGTTTTGATAGGTTAGCAAATAGAATTACAGGTCAGTTTAATAAGGGGAAGTTAAAAGTTTTTACTACTGTTGGTTTTGCTACAGAGAACAGAACCCAAGAGCCATGGGCGTTGTATGAGCAGGCCATTGTTCAAAAACCATGGAGAGCTCCTTTGAATTCCTTAACACTAGTGGGAGATTCAGGTGTGGTGTTGCCACCGGATAATGAAATTCAATATAGTTACTTGTCTAATCAAATGAGAAATACTGATGAAAGGACTACGAAAACTTTGAATTTTGCTTTCAATGCGGAATATGAACTTTTTAAAGGGTTTACCTATAAAATTAATTTAGGGTCAAATTCATGGGAAAATAAGAGAGTCTTTTACAGACCTCAAATTTTAGCCTATAACAATCAAGGAGAATTAAATCCAGGAGCTTCAAGAATAAATGCTTTGTTAGACGAAGATTATATATGGTCACAAAGACAGACAATTGAAAATATATTCAACTACAAAACGAGCTTTGGAAAAAACAACTTACAATTTTTAGGAGTTATTTCATACGAGCAATTTGATTATCGTCAAATGGGAGTTGGTGCTATCTTTAGTGAACAGACGAGTAATGACTTAAGAACTTTTGCTTCTGCGAGTGAAGGGGTAAAACCTACTAGTAAAGATGAAACAACTACTTTGTCAGGTAAATTGTTTAGAGTAATGTATAATTATGATGGTAAATATTTATTATCTGCAAGTGTAAGAAGAGATGGTTCTTCTAATTTTTCAGAAGAAAATAGATACGGAACTTTTCCGGGAGTTTCAGCGGGTTGGAATATTCATAATGAAGATTTTTTCAATTCAAGTTTGATGAACAGCTTGAAATTGAGAGCCAGTTATGGTGAAGTAGGAAATCAAACAGTACGCCCATATTCTACAACTGCGACGATTCAATCAGGAGTGAATTATCCTTTTACTGCTGCAGAAGATCTTGAATTTGGTTCAGTTCAAAGAAAATATGTGGATAGTAATTTAAAATGGGAAACAACAATTTCTAGAAACATTGGTGTGGATATAGGAATGTTTAATAACAAATTAAATATTACAGCAGATTACTATTACAATGATAAAGAAGATATGTTGTTGAGAAAAAGTATTGCTCCTTCAACTGGAACATATCACCCAAGAACGGAAGGTCTGTATGATGTAATTACAGTGAATGCTGGAAATATGTACAATAAAGGGATTGAATTAGCAATCAATTATAACGACCAAACTAGTTTTGGTTTGAAATATGGAATTGTAGGGACCTTTACAAAAAATCAAAACGAGGTGACCAATCTAGATGGTGTATCTAGAGGTTACGGAAATGGACGTCCTGTAAATTCAATGGGAACGAACGTTGATTATACCACTTTTTTAGCAGAAGGTTATGAAGCTGGTGCTTTTTTCTTAGTACAGCATGATGGGATAATCAAAACACAAGAACAATTAGATGCATATAAAGCTATTGATGGTTCTGCGCAACTGGGAGATATGATGTATAAAGACATTGACGGAAACAATCAAATTGATGACAATGATCGTGTTTACGCAGGATCCGGTCAGGCAAAATTTGAAGCTGGTCTTACGTTCAATTTCGCTTATAATGGATTTGATTTGACTTTACAATCTTATTATTCTCATGGAGCAAAAATTTACAATGGAGCAAAATTCTTTGCTTATGCCAATGCGCGCCACACTGATATTTATAGCATGTGGTCTCCTCAGAATGCCGATTCTGACATTGCTACAGCAAGACAGAATGCTTATCATAATAACGTAAGAGCAAGGTCTGATCTGTTTTTGGAAGACGGAACTTACTTTAGGTTAAGAAATGCAACAGTAGGGTATACAGTACCGAATATGAAAGAAAAAGCCGGTATTGATAAGTTAAGATTATATGTAACTTCTTTCAATCCATTGACTGTGACAAATTATAAAGGATATGATCCTGAAGTTGGAGGAGATGGAATTTTTACAAGAGGTGTAGATAGAGGAAATTATCCTGTAGCGAGAAGATTTATGCTAGGTGTTCAATTAGGATTTTAATTCTTGAAAATATTATAAATTATGAAAAAATTAAAAAAATATATACTATTATCTTTGAGTGTTATTGCCTTGGCAAGTTGCGATGAGGATAGTTTTTTAACTCAAATAAATCCGAATGCAATTTCTACGGATACTTTTTGGGAGACAGAAGGTCAGTTCAATACGGCCTTAACAACAGTGTACGGAGCTTTGCAATTTCAAGGAGTTAGCGGTGCATTGATACAGCATGAAATGATGTTGGGAGATATTGCCGGAACGGAGTCATGGTATCGTCCTGCCGCTTTTAGAAATTTAACTTATAATGACAATACTTATTATTTAGTCGATAGATGGAATGAGTTGTATATAGGGATTTTTAGAGCGAATCAAGTTATTGAAAATATTCAGGATGCAGATATTTCTGTAGCTGCAAAATCTTCTATTGAGGCGCAAGCTAGATGCTTAAGAGCTTTCTATTATTTTCAATTGGTTCATTCTTATGGTCAAGCAGTAATTCATACGGAAGTTGCAAAGACTGCAGAAGATTTAAGTAAACCACTTTCAAGTATTGAAGAGGTTACAAATCAAGTGATCAAACCAGACTTAGAATTTGCAGCAGCAAGGTTGCCTTTAGTTTGGTCTGAAGGAAGTAGTAGAGTTACAAGTGGTACTGCAAAAAGTTTATTAGGGAAGGTTTATTTATATAACCAAGAGTGGAGTGAAGCTGCTAGTCAGTTCAAGGCAGTTATTGATTCTGGTGTATACAGTCTTGTGTCTGATCTAGCAGATAACTTTACAGACACGAATGAGCATAATTCTGAATCTATTTTTGAGGTTAGTTTTAGTAGTGAACTAAACCCTGGAGTAAACGGGGCAATTGTTGATGATACCGACAATGAAACCGGTGCAGAAGCGTCAGCTTTAGCTAGGGCATTGGGCCAAATTAATTATGGTGGATACAATACAGTTTTGACTTCTTATTTTTTACATGAATTGATGGTATATGATGAGGTTGACTCAACGAATCCCATTAATGACGGAAATGTTCACTCTAGACGCTTGTCGGCATCGATTGCTCCTAAAAACTTTGAAGGAGAATACTATGGTAGAGAAAATGATAATGTAAAGGGTTGGGGATTTGGACAAAGTGCTTATGTAAAGAAGCATACTAACTGGTACCATTTGGACGCAGAAGATGGAAATAGCAGATCTGGAATCAATTTTCGTCATATTAGATATGCTGATGTTTTGTTAATGTACGCAGAGGCTGTGATAGAAGAGTCCGGGGATTTTGCCACGGCGATAACGTATATAGATATGGTTAGAAGTAGAGCAGGAGTGAAGACTTTGCAACAATATATGGATGAAAATGCGGGTCAATTTCCGCAATTGCATGTAAGTACGCAGGTTCATGGTGCTCAGCCAATGGTAAC
>NZ_JAQWGB010000007.1 GCF_029238425.1 Flavicella sp. | reverse complement strand
ATGATTTTTATTTTAGCTAACAAATCTCCTGTTTTGACAAAGTTCCCTTCTTCCACAAGAATTTCATCAATGATACCTGAAATTTGCGGTTTGATATTTGTTTCATCTTCTGGAGTTACTTTTCCTGTAGCGACTGATTTTTTTTCAATGGTTGTTACAAAGGCAGTATTGGTTTTAAATTCCACTGCTGATTTACTGTTCTTTTCCTTGAAAAACCATAATACATAACCTAGTGCCCCTAGGATTGCGATTACAAGAATGATTTTTAATGTTTTTTTCATGTCAATTAAGAGTTAGTTTTGTTTTTCATTTTTTCGTCGCTTACAATTACTCCATCTTTTAGTCTTACCAATCGATCGGTTTGTTCTGCAATATCTTCTTCGTGTGTGATTACCACAATCGTCATACCCTCTGCGTTGATGCTTTTTAGTATATCCATGACAGATTCTGTAGTAGCAGAATCTAAAGCTCCTGTAGGCTCATCAGCAAGAATAACTTTAGGTTTGGTAACCAGTGCACGGGCAATGGCAACTCTCTGTTTTTGTCCACCTGAGAGCTCGTTAGGTAGATGTTTTGCCCAGTCTTTTAATCCTACCTTGTCAAGATATTCTAAAGCCATTTGTTGTCGCTCCTTCTTTTTGATTCCTTTGTAGTACAAGGGTAAGGCAACATTTTCAAGTGCTGTTTTGTAGGAGATTAAGTTGAAAGATTGGAATACAAAACCAAGAAATTTATTTCTTAGTATAGCACCCTTCTTTTCATTTAAATCTATTATTTCTTCCTGATTTAGATAATATTTACCCTCATCGTGAACATCCAAAAGTCCTAATATATTAAGCAGGGTAGATTTACCCGAACCAGAAGCTCCCATGATGGCAATAAATTCACCTTCTTTAATGTTTAGGTCTAAACCTTTAAGAACATGCAGGGAATCTTTTCCAACGGGATAAGATTTATGTAAGTTTTCAATTTTTATCATCTACAATTTATTTTATTCATCACTCAGTGCTTCAATAGGTTTTATTCTGGTGGCTCGTCCTGCAGGAATCATTCCAATCAATGTGCCTAAAACAGTCAAGCACAAGACAGCGATCATAACAATAGGGATTGACACCGAAGGATTCACCAGAGCAGCATCATCTCCTTGTCCAAACTTTGCATCTACAATTATTAGTACGCCTCCTCCGGAGATAATTCCTAAGATACCAGCGATTAAAGAAAGTGATAAAGCTTCCATGATCACTTGTCTTTTAATCATAATAGGTGTGGCTCCTAAGGCACGGCGAATTCCAATTTCTTTTGTTCTTTCGGTAACGGTAATCAGAAGAATGTTTCCTATGGCAAATACTCCTGCTATTAAAGTTGCAATACCAACAAACCAAGTTAAAAACTGCATTCCTTTTAAAAATCCTGTAATTTTTTTATACTCTTTTCCAAAGTTGTAACTACCGAACGCCCTAGGATCATCAGGTCTAATACTGCCAAGGTTTTTCAATAGTAGTTTGGCGTCTTTTTCTATTTGATTGATATCTTGGTCAGCATACCCAGTTATCATAAGCCAACCCACACTGTCTCCCGCATTGAATATTTGTTGGAAGCAAGTAAAGGGAATATGAACACTATTTTCATTATCGAACTCGCCACTTTTGAAAACTCCAATAACGTGAAAGTTAATATTATTAATTAATACA
>NZ_JAQWGB010000191.1 GCF_029238425.1 Flavicella sp. | reverse complement strand
TGATTGGAATGTTCTTCCAGCAATTTCTACAGTTTCTGTATCAAGATATATGAACTATGGATTGAGTGTAAGAGTCTCTGGATCTTTAAATAAAATAGATAAAGGAGCTGGATCTTTAGCGGATGTAGATGGTTTGTCTTTTTTCTCTTTAGAAGCAGCTGCTTTATACGACTTAAATAAATTATTTGGTCAAACAGGATGGTGGGATCCTTATGTGTCTTTTGGAGTTGGAGGTACTTGGGTTGATGATGCTTCAGGTTTCCAGGTTGCACCAGGTGCTGGTTTTAATACTTGGTTCAATGATAATGTTGGGTTATCTTTTACTAGTATATATAGTGTAGGTGTAGCTGGAGATGGTTTTGTAAATCAAGTGGATGCATCTAGTTACTTCCAACATTCTTTAGGATTGATTATCAAATTTAACGGTGACGAATAGTCTCTGTGAATCATGGTGAGAACCATGTAAATAATTTTTTAAATAACCGTTTTCAAGCAATTGAAAACGGTTATTTTTTTATATTCGTGTATGAAAAGTTTTTTGTCTGAAGTAGTAGAACAATTGTTAAAAGAGAATAGCTCAATTGTAGATTTGGTATGTGTTTTGCCAAGTGAAAGAGCGGGTGTCTTTTTGAAAGAAGAATTTAAAAAGCAAATTTCAGGGACTACTTTTTTACCAAAAATAATAAGTATTGAAAAATTCATTGAAACCATTTCTGGGTTTCAGAAAGCCGAAACAGTGCCCCTGTTGTTTGAGTTTTATAAAGTTTATTTAGATTCTGAAAAAGTCAATCCAGAGAGCTTTGATTCTTTTGCTCAATGGGCTTCTATAGGTTTGCAAGATTTTAATGAGGTAGACCGTCACTTGGTTGATTGTGAAGACCTGTTTTCTTACTTAAAAGATATTAAGAGAATAGAAGATTGGGATATAGAAAATGGCAATTCTTCTGAAATGATGAATAAGCACCTGAGTTTTATGGAAAACTTAGGTAGGTATTATTTTGATTTCTACAACTTTTTAAAAAAAGAGAAAAAGGGGTATCAAGGGTTGTTATACAGAGAAGCGGCAAACAAGGTAGCGTCTTATATAGATGACAACAGGAACAGTAAAATTGCTTTGATCGGTTTTAATGCTTTGAATAAAGCAGAAGAAAAGATTTTTAAAATTCTGTTGGAAAGTAATATCGCAAATGTTTATTGGGATTCCGATGCGTATTATGTAAATTCAAAAAAAGAAGCAGGCTCGTTTTTAAGAAACTATAAATCCAATTGGACTTATTTTGAATCCAATCCTTTTGATAAGGTTTCTGATAATTTTTCAAAAAATAAAAATATTACGGAGATAGCAGCTTCAAAAAATATAACGCAAATAAAAGGGGTTGGTGAGCTGTTAGAGAAATTAGAAAGTAGTGAACGTACGGCTTTGGTATTAGCTGATGAGAGTTTATTATCCCTAACTTTAAATTCTCTTCCAGCGAATGTTGATAAATTGAATATCACGATGGGATATCTGTTAAAAGATATGCCTATTTCTGGTTTTTTTGAAACGGTTTTTGATTTGTACTTGAATCAAGTAAAACTTGATAAAGTAGAAGCGAATGCGTTTTATTTTAAAGATGTCTTTAGATTCCTTGAAAACCCTTTTACGATAAAGCTTTTTTCAAACAGTGATTTGTTGGCACAACTAAAACAAAATCTGATAGCGGAAAACCAAGTTTTTATTTCTTCAGATTTAGTTGATAGGCATCTATCCGAAAATGAGGAACTGAGATTGCTAGGTGGATTGTTTAAAATGTCACAATCTGTAGATGTTTTTCTTTCTGCCATTATTTTAGTAATCGATGCTCAAAAGGAAAATTTTGAAGGTTTTGAAAAGGAATGTTTGTTTCGTTTTTATAATCTTTTTGTACAGTTACAGAACTTAAATGGAAGTTATAGTCATATCAAATCCATAAAAACATTAAAGTCGATTTATAAGCAACTGATTGCAACAGAAAAATTATCATTCCAAGGGGAGCCTTTGAGTGGTTTGCAATTGATGGGGATGCTGGAGACACGTGTGTTAGATTTCGAAACCGTAATTTTAACGTCTATGAATGAAGGGATCTTGCCGGCAGGTAAATCCGAAAATTCATTCATTCCTTTTGATGTCAAACAGCAATATAATTTACCCACTTATCAAGAGAAAGACGCAATTTTTGCCTACCATTTTTATAGATTGATCCAAAGAGCAAATGATGTGTACTTATTTTATAATACGGAAACAGATGCTTATGGAGCTGGCGAAAAAAGTAGATTTTTAACCCAATTGGAAATTGATGGAATTGAAATTACAAAAAAATCTATAGCTCCATTGGTGACTAGTGAGTCCAAGGATGAAATTGTGGTAGAAAAAACGGATGAAGTTATTTCTACTTTAAAGAAAATTGCTGCGAATGGTTTTTCTCCATCGGCTTTAGCAAAATATATCGAAGATCCATTATCATATTATAAAAGATATGTACTGAAAATAAAAGATTTAGATGAAGTAGAGGAGACTGTTGCTGCAAATACAATGGGGACTATCATTCATGATGTACTAGAAGATTTTTACAAACCTTATATTGGACATTATTTAAAACCTGAGCATCTTAAAGTTATGCTGACAGAGTACAAGGATAAAACGGAGGTTTATTTCAGACAACATTTTAAAAATGGGAACATTGTATCAGGTAAGAATAAATTGATTTTTGAGGTTTCAAAAGATTTTATTTGTAGATTTTTACAACAGGAACTTGATCTACTCAAGAGTGGTAGCACTCTAAAAATATTAGGTACAGAAACTGTTTATTCATATGAATTAAATATTCCAAATCTTGATTTTCCAATTAATGTAGGAGGTTCTGTAGATAGAATTGATGAGTTGGATGGCGTTTTGAGAATTGTGGATTACAAGACAGGTAAAGTAGCTCAAGCGGAATTAAAATTGTTAGAGTTTGAGAAAATTCCAACAGACTATAAATATACCAAAGCCATGCAGGTAATGTTATATGCGTACTTGTATACCAGGAATAACAATCATAATTTCGCAATTCCTTTAGAAGCTGGAATATTTTCTTTTAAAAATAGAAATGCTGGATTTTTAAAATTGAATTTTGCAAAAGGCAGAAGTATGGATAGTATGGTGACAGAGGAAAGAATTGTTGAGTTTATGGAGGTGATGCATGAATTAATCACTGAGATTTTTGATAAAACCATTCCATTTAAGGAAAATAAAGATAGACCCTTTCAATAGATGAAGATGAAGAATAGAAGTATCAAAGGAGAGCATAACAAACCTATTTTATTAGATGTTTGTTACAAAAAAAACAACAGGAAAAAACCATTGGTTATTTTTTGCCATGGATACAAAGGCTATAAAGATTGGGGAGCATTTGACTTGATGTCAGATAATTTTATTGAAAACGACCTTTTCTTGGTGAAATTTAATTTCTCTCATAACGGGGGAACTGTTGAAAATCCGATTGATTTTCCCGACTTAGAAGCTTTTGGAGAAAATAATTATTCCAAAGAACAAGATGATCTAAATTCCGTTCTTGATTGGGTTTTGTCTGAATCTGACTTCAAAGAAGAATTAGATAAAAATAATATTACTCTTATTGGTCATTCCAGAGGGGGTGGTGCGGTCATTCTTAAAGCCGCTTACGACACTAGAATTACTAAATTAGTGACATGGGCTTCTGTATCCGACTATAAATTAAGGTTTCCTGATGGGCCAATTCTAGAACATTGGAAAAAAGAAGGTGTTGCCTATATTGAAAACACAAGGACATTACAGCAGATGCCTCATTATATTCAGTTTTATGAAGATTTTGTAAAGAATGAAGAGAAGTTGACCATAAAAACTGCGGCTCAGCAACTTCAAATCCCACACCTTATAGTTCATGGTACAGAAGATGCTACGGTTCCTTTAGCAGAAGCTAAAAGTATTCAAAATTGGAGCGAGAAAAGTAGTTTGTTTATCGTTGAAGGAGGAGATCATGGTTTTGGTGCAAAGCAACCTTGGGAAAGTTCTGAATTACCTGTAGATTTTGCAGAGGTACTTGTTGAGACTATAGATTTTATCAAATCAAAAAATGAGTAAAGTCAATCGAGTTGGGTTTAAGGAAATAAATAAATTAGCTATTCCGTCTATCATAGCTGGGATAGCCGAACCTTTGCTTTCTATTGTCGATACGGCAGTTGTAGGAAATGTTTCTTTTGATTCAATTGAAGCTTTGGCTGCCGTGGGAATTGCTGGGTCTTTTATCTCGGCGATTGTTTGGGTGATTGGGCAAACTCGCGCTGCTATTTCTTCAATAGTTGCTCAGTACGTTGGGAAAAATCAGTTGGAAAAGATCATTTCTTTACCTGCACAAATGATTGGAATCAATTTAGTCTTGAGTTGTATATTATTCTTTACAACCTCTTTTTTTGCGACTCAAATATTTGAACTATACAATGCATCTGGTTCGGTGCTAGAATATTCTGTGAGTTATTATAGAATTCGAGCTTGGGGATTGCCCTTTTCTTTATTTGTATTTACGGTAATGGGAGTTTTTACGGGGTTGCAGAATACCTTTATCCCAATGCTAATAAGTATTACAGGAGCACTTATCAATGCCGGTTTAGATGTATTATTGGTATATGGTGTTGATGGAGTTGTAAATCCGATGCACGTTGAGGGAGCAGCCTATGCTAGTGTTATTTCTCAATTTATTATGGCATTTATGGCCTTGTTGTTTTATGTAAATAAAACACCTTTTAAATTGTTCTCCTTTGCTAAATTTCATTTCGAGATAAAACGTTTGTTGTCGGTAAGTGTCAATTTATTTGTTCGAGCACTGGCATTAAATTTAGCGCTGTATTTAGCAAACTCCTATGCGACCGACTATGGTAAAGAATTTATTGCTGCTCAGACAATATGTTTTCAGGTTTGGTTGTTTTTTGCCTTTTTTGTAGACGGTTATGCTAGCGTAGGTAGTATTATATCAGGAAAATTAAAAGGAGAAGGATCTCAGGAAAGACTGCAGTTTTTGGTGAAAGATTTATGTAAATATGGAGTGTTGGTGGCCTTTGTATTGATGGGGATTTGTTTTGTGTTTTACAATCAAATAGGAAAAATATTTACCTCAGATACCGAAGTTTTAGAGGTGTTTTATATGGTTTTTTGGTTGGTGATTGCTACACAACCAATAAATGCATTAGCCTTTGTATATGATGGGATTTTTAAAGGCTTGGCGGAAGCTGTAGTATTGAGGAATACAGTAGCTGTTGCTACTTGCATAGGTTTTATTCCAACTTTGTTGATTGCAGATTATTTCGATTTGAAATTAATTGGAATATGGCTAGCATTTACTGTGTGGATGTTATTTAGGTCAGGGATTTTATTTGTGTATTTTAAAAAGAATGTAACCCTGCTATTGAAAAGATAGTTATCGCTATGGAGTTGTATCTTTAATAATGTAAATTTGAATTATGAATTTAGGAACAATACATACAACGATAGAGAATACTATTGCGACAGTTACATTTTTTCATCCAGCAAGTAACTCATTTCCGAGTACCTTATTGGAGAAACTAAGCAATGAATTTAGTGATTTAAGCAGTAATGCTGATGTAAAAGTCATCGTGTTAAAAAGTCAAGGAGAAAAGGCTTTTTGTGCTGGTGCTTCTTTTGATGAGCTTTTGTCTATAAAATCTAAAGAGGAAGGAATTGAGTTTTTCATGGGCTTTGCAAATTTGATCAATGCGATGAGAAAATGTTCTAAATTGATTATTGGATGTGTGCAAGGAAAAGCTGTTGGTGGTGGCGTTGGTTTGGCTTCTGCCTGTGATTATGTGATAGCGTCAGAATCGGCATCCATAAAACTTTCTGAGTTTTTTATTGGAATTGGTGCGTTTGTTATTGAACCAGCGGTCACTAGAAAAATTGGAAAAGCTGCATTTTGTCAATTATCTCTCGAGGCAACAGAATGGCATTCTGCTAAATGGGCACAAGAGAAAAACTTATACGCTAAAGTAACAAAGGATCAAGAAACGATGTCAAACGAAGCTTATCAATTGGCAGAACAATTAGCAGGATATAATCCACAGGCTTTAAAAGAAATGAAAAAGGTTTTTTGGGAAGGGACTGAAAATTGGGATGTTTTATTAAAAGATAGAGCTTCTATAAGTGGTGACTTAGTTTTGTCAGATTTCACCAAAGAAGCGCTTACTAAGTTTAAGAAATAATGTAACTTTGTCCTATGAATAAAATTAGAATTACCAAGCAATTTGATTTTGAAACAGGTCATGCTTTATATGGCTATGATGGAAAATGTAGAAACGTACATGGCCATAGTTATAAGCTTTCTGTTACTGTTATTGGAACACCAATTGATGATACTAATAATGTCAAATATGGGATGGTAATCGATTTTAGCGATTTGAAAAAAATTGTTAAGAATGAAATTGTAGATGTCTTTGACCACGCTACCGTTTTTAATAAAAATACGCCTCATGTAGAATTGGCCCATGAATTAGAAACTCGAGGGCACTCTGTAATATTGGTAGACTATCAACCAACAAGTGAAATGATGTTGATTGACTTTGCTGCAAAGATTAACGCAAAAATTCCTGCATCGGTAAAGTTACATTCATTGAAATTGCAAGAAACTGGTACTTCTTTTGCCGAATGGCATGCTTCAGATAATGAATAGTAGTTTTTAAAATATAATTTAGTTTTTTGCTAAATTCAAGCATAAAAAAGGTCAATGATTGTTCATTGACCTTTTTTATTGAATGTAAATGTACCTTACAATTCTAAAGGCCCATTATATTTATTCATCGTATTGCTAATTCCCGCAGTTCCAAATTCTTTGATGAGGTTAGCTCCTTTGAACAGTAATTTGGGCATGTATCTGTTTTCTTCTTTAGACCATTCCCCTAAAACATAGTTGGATTGTCTTCCTTTGGAAAAGTTTGCGCTCACACCAAAGCGAAAACGAGGATAGTTTTGGTTTCCTAATTTTTCGTTGATGTCTTTTAAACCATTATGGCCGCCAGCACTTCCTTTTGCTTTAAGTCTGATTGTACCAAAATCGAGATTTAAATCATCTGAGATTACTAGGATGTTTTCTTGAGCTATTTTTTCTTTTTCCATCCAATATCTCAACGACTTACCACTTAGATTCATGTAAGTTGAAGGTTTTAATAAGATAAAAGTTCTGCCCTTGAATTTAAAGGTTGCGACATCTCCAAGCTTATCCATTGAGAATTTTATTTTCTCCATTTCCGCTAGCTCATCCAATATTTTGAATCCAATATTGTGGCGCGTGTTTTCGTATTCAGCTCCTATATTTCCTAAACCTACAATTAAGAATTTTTTCATAATATGTTTTGCGTATTTCAGTTGCCAAAATTAATGATAATAGTGGGATATGTGCCAAAAAAAAGTTCCTTTTGAATATCAAAAGGAACTTTTATGAATTGTAAAGCTTGAATAAACTTATTCTGCAGCAGCTTCTTCAGTTGCTTCTTCAGCACCTTCTTCTCCTTCAACAGGAGCTTGAGCAGCTCTAGACATTCTTACTTGAGCCACAACAGTGTTCTCTGGGTGTAAGATAGTACAGTTAGGAATTATAACTTCTCTAACAAATAATTTGTCTCCAATTTCTAATTTAGAGATATCAGCTTTAATTGCATCAGGCAAGTTAGCAGGCAATGCTTTAACTTTTAATTTACGGTTAGGGAAACGTAACGCTCCACCAATCATAACCCCTGGAGAACTTCCTTCCAATGTAACTGGAATTTCCATAGTAACTTCTTTGTCATCAAATAATTGATAAAAATCAATATGTAAGATTTTGTCAGTTACAGGGTGAAACTGAATGTCTTGTAAAATACAAGTAGCAGCTTTCTCTCCTTCAAGTTCAATCGTTGCAGTATATACATTTGGAGTGTATACTAAATTTTTAAAAGCTTTTTCTTCAGCTGAAAAATGTATAGCGTTTTCTCCTCCGTATAATACGCAAGGCACCTTGTCAGCATTACGTAGTGCTTTTGTAGCAGCTTTTCCTACGCTTTCTCTTTTCGATCCTTTGATTGTAATAGATTTCATTATATATATATTTATTAATATTCTCTAATTATATGATAAACTGGTCGCTAATCGACTTGTTATCTTGTACTTTGTGCATAATATCCGCGAACAAAGGCGCGCAAGTTACAACTTTTATTTTAGAACTCTCCTTTTTCAATGGAATAGAATCAGAAACGATCAATTCTAATAATTTAGAGTTCTCTATTTTTTCATATGCATTCCCAGAAAGTAGTGGGTGAGTAATGATCGCTCTAACACTTAATGCTCCTCTTTCCATCATTACATCGGCAGCTTTTACTAGTGTTCCTCCTGTGTCAATCATGTCATCAACAAGAATTACATTTTTACCTTCCACTTCACCAATAAGCTCCATAGTATCAATAACATTTGCTTTCAAACGTTGTTTGTAACAAATTACTACTTCACTTTGCAAGTGCTTAGAGTAAGCATAAGCTCTTTTTGATCCTCCCATATCTGGAGAAGCCATTGTAATATTGTCTAATCCTAAACTATGGATGTAAGGCATAAAAATAGTAGAACCAAATAAATGATCTACTGGCTTTTCAAAAAATCCTTGAATTTGATCTGCATGCAGATCCATAGTCATGATTCTTGTAGCTCCAGCTGTTTGCAATAAATTGGCAACTAGTTTTGCTCCAATAGCTACACGAGGTCTGTCTTTACGATCCTGACGAGCCCATCCAAAATAAGGCATCACAGCAGTAATATGTCTTGCAGAAGCTCTTTTAGCAGCATCTAAAATCAATAACATTTCCATCAAGTTATCAGAGTTAGGGAAAGTAGACCCAATTATGAAAACACGACGACCACGAACAGATTCTTCGAAGGCTGGTTGAAACTCACCGTCGCTAAATCTAGCAATATTTATTTTTCCAAGTTCAGTTCCGTAATGTTTTGCAATGCTTTCTCCTAGTTCAAAACTTTGCGAACAAGCAAATACTTTTGGTGCTAATTGATTGATAGACATACTATAATGTGTTTGTTTAATTTATTGAGATTTATTGAGGTTGCAAAAATAGAAATAATTTAAGAGCCTACCTCGATATTTTTTAATAAAAATGTTTGTAATTCATTTTTTTTTATAAATTTGCAATCCAATTGCGAAAAAGCCTTGGTGGCGGAATTGGTAGACGCGCTGGATTCAAAATCCAGTTCTTTCGGGAGTGTGGGTTCGATTCCCACCCAAGGTACTAAAAACCTCTTTTGATATTGTTCAAAAGAGGTTTTTTTATACACTTCAATTTCTTAAATTGGGTAAAAAATCTCAATATTTATTTTGTGTTTTATTCCTTTTCTAGTCGAAGGGCAGATCAATTCGCCAACGATAAACATTGAAGAGGGGTATAAGTCTTCTTATGGTGGTGGAGCGTCTTATGGAATAAATTTTAATAGAGATGCATATTTTTGGGGTTTTGCGGTTGATTACTCAACAGTGATTCGTGGTCGATTCGCTTTTATTAGCAGTTTAACGTTTGATCAAGAAACTGAAAATTTATCGAAAGGAGGCCTTGGAGTGGTGAATACATTTACCGCAGTAGCAGGTGTGTCTTATCTATTAACTGATAGATTGACTTTAACAACAGGTCTAGGAAAAGGGTTTTTAGATGATTCCAACGATTCTAAGATATTAAAATTTTCAAATGGCGATTTAGGAACTGGACTTGTTTTTGGATATATGTTTCCAAACTTGATTAAGAATAAAAGATATGTGACATTATGCTCCGTTTCTTTTGAATACAATATTTCTCAATCAGAGTTTACGAATAGTTATGACATAGGAGTTGGATATTCGTTTTAATCATTTCGCTTCTGTATCAAAACACTTCACCTTTATTTAAAGACGCTTCACAATAAAACCTTAAAAAAGAGGTTGTTTGAAGTATATATTTGTTATGTCATAAGGCAATAACATTAAAATAGATACGAGATGAGAGGTAAGGTGATAAATACGGCAGAACTACAAATAGTAGAAATAATTATAAAAAACTGTTACAGAAAGCTGGAGACTCATAAGTTAGAATCGCATCTGTATTCAATGTTTGACACAAAAAAGTTTGAAGATGCAAAACCAGTTGCTGAAGAGTTGTTAGGATGCATTAATGAATATATGTATTCTTCTGAAGAACCGGTGGTAAATATTGATTTTAAACGCGGAATGGATGAGTTGAATTTCTGGTGCATGCGTTTAACAAAAAGATTGAATGGAAGAGAAGATGTGGAATGCAAGGTGGCAGTTGAGTTGTTAATGGATTTAATTAATGATATCAATTCATGCGAGTTAAGAATGAACGATAATTTGGCACGGTTGGGTTTAGTAGCATAGACTATTATGCCTATGTCCAATATAATAAAAAGAAATTGTAGATATTTTAAACCCTTGTAGCATTCATGTTACAAGGGTTTTTTAGTGTGTTAAAGTTTTGTGGGGGAGTTGAATAAAGTTATTTTTGCAAAAAATAATTATATTCTTGAAACAAGTATTTACATATGTGTTGCTTTTCTCACTGGTTGTAAGACCACTTTTTATAGTGGGACATATTGCATACTATGAGTTGAATATAGATTATATTACTGAGAAGTTTTGCGAGAATAAAGACAAGCCACAATTGCAATGTAATGGTAAGTGCCATTTGGCAAAAGAGTTGAGTATTGTTACTGCAGATGTTGCGTCTGATTCAGGAAATGAAGTAAAATTAATTAATTCTTATAAAAGTTTTACACCGCTGTTTTTTCAGAAATCAAAACGTGTTTTTTTAAAGGATAACACATTGCTTCATCTCAAAAAGAAGTCTTTGTATTATTATAGTAACGCTTATTCTTTTAGTTCAGAACTAAGTTTGTTACGTCCTCCCATTGTATAGTTTTTAAATTCTGTAGGGTACCTATGCCCTTTTTTTTGTTTTCATGGAATATTTTGTTCTATGGAGCACGCACCTATATTTAAAACTTATACAATTAAAATGAAAAACTTAAAAAATATTTTATTTGGAGGTATTGCCTTCTTATTAGTGAGCGCTTGTGGTAGTAACGATTCAGAGTTGGATCCTAATATAGGAACCCATGTTTCTGCCATCATAAAATTAGATCATTCTCTAGCAATCGGAGATGAATTTACAATTCAGCAGCAGGCTGATGGGGAAAACCAAACCTTAATCTTAGATAAATTCAAATTTCTTGTTTCTGATGTAGTCGTGAAAACAGCCGATAATCAGATGATTTCAATCCCGAATAATGTGGCGGGTAGTTTGATTGATTTATCTAAAGCAGATGATAAAGAAATTCAAATGTATTTGACGGGAATTCCGAATGGGGAATACAAATCTATTTCTTTTGGAATCGGTGTAAGTGAAGAAGTAGCCAATGGAAGTGCTGATGAGCAATCAAAATTGTTTGATTTGGCTGCGGCTGATATGAATTGGAGTTGGAACCCGAATTCTTATATTTTCTCAAAAATTGAAGCAACAAATAAGTTGAATATGATGCACCACATGGCAAAATCAGAAACAGAGCAAGCAGATGATTTATGGATTCATATTGGTAAAAAAGGAGACTTTGATGGTTACAGAACTGTAACAATAGATTTTCCTCAAAACATAACGGTAAAGTCAGAAGTCTCTCCTAGTGTTCATGTAAAAGTGAATATTGAAAAATTATTCACTCCTAATGATGGCGCATCAGTATATTTAGGAACTCCAAGTACAGTTGATTTTGCTGATAATTATTCAAATATTTTTGAAATTCATCATGTACATCCATTAAACGAAGCTATTAATTTAGAGGATGTTGAAATGGATATGGATCATGATGATGATTCGGGTGATTCAGGTCATAACCACTAAAACTAAGTTCAGTTGCTGGTTGTTTAAAGCTGTCGACTGAAATATTTTACTATGAAATATTTAAAATTACTTAGTGTAGTGTTGTTGTCTTTTGTTGGATGTGATGATGATCAAAAGGAAGAAATTCCTGTATTTGAAATAGGTCTTGAGCAACCGATAAATTTTCCTGCTCCTACTTATGATATAAATGACAATCCAATTGATGCTGCTGGCTTTGAGTTGGGAAGAAAACTTTTTTATGATGTAAAGTTGTCTGATGGGAATACTATTTCTTGTGCGGAATGCCACAATCAAGCTTTTGCATTTACGCATCATGGTCATGATTTAAGTGAAGGAGTTTTAGTGGATCAGTTGGGAGTTAGGAATTCTCAACCGATACAAAATTTAGCTTTTATGAATGCTTTTACCTGGGATGGATCTGTGGAGTTGCTTTGGAGGCAGCCTGTGGTTCCGATAACGGAGAAAGTTGAAATGAATGAAACTTTAGAGAATGTAATAAACAAACTAAAGCAAGATGCTAATTACCCCACAAAGTTTGAAACAGCTTTTGGAGGCGAGGATGCTGTGAACCCAGTGAATATGCTAAAAGCTTTGGCTCAATTTATGGGAGCCATGGTTTCTAGCAACTCTAAATATGATAAATATGTGAGAGGTGAAGTTGGTGGTGATTTTTCGGATGAGGAGAAAGAAGGTATGCGTTTGTTTGAGAATAAATGCGCAAGCTGTCATTCGGGAGAGTTGTTTACAAATCAAGAGTTTGTTAATAATGGTATCGGCGTAAATTCTAAACTTCCAAACGAATTGGGTAGAGCTAGAATTAGTGCTTCTAATCCTGATTTGACAATTGAAGAAGGAAAGGCGCATCCTGATTACTATAAATTTAAAGTGCCTAGTTTGAGAAATGTGGAAAAAACATTTCCATATATGCATGATGGCCGAATTGTTTTGTTGAAGCAGGTATTGGATTTTTATGATACAGATACCTATCCTTATATTCAAAAAATGGATAATTTGGATGTTAGGTTGATCCAAACAATTGATGAAAAAGAGGTTTTAGGAATACCCATGACTGAAGAAGAAAAAGAGTCTATTATTTTATTTTTAGAAACCTTAACCGATGATGAATTTTTAAATGATACACGTTTTGCAAAACCTTAAATTTTCTTTTATATTTTTCTTGATGAGCATCACCGCATTTGCCTGTGATGTTTGCAGTTGCGGTTCTGCTAATAATAGTGTGTTCACCAATGCAATTCATGGTAATTTTATTGGAATGAGTTACAATCATATGTTCTTTCAGTATAAAGAAGGTGTATTTGATGATAGCCCTGTTGCTGATGATAGAATTAACACTGTAACGGTTACTGGGCAATATCAAATCAATGATAGGATTTTGATAAATGCGATTCTCCCATATCGTTTTAATTATCGTTATACGAGTGAAGAAGATGTAAGTGTAAGTGGCTTGGGGGATGTTTCTATCTATGGTTTGATCAGTGTGTTGAATAAAGCAAGCAAGCATGTTTTAAAGTTAGGCCTAGGTTTAAAGTTACCGACTGGTAAGTTTGATTTACAAAGCTCTCAAGACAATAAAACATCTTCAACACAATTAGGTACCGGTAGTTTGGATGTTGCCTTGCCTGTACAATACGCTTTTGGTTTTGGTGATTTTTCATTCAATTTGAGTGCAGTATATTTCGTTAAAAATACCAACAGCGAATCTTTTAAATATGGAAACCAAACGCAGTTAAATACAAGTATTGCTTATGCAATTCCTATCAATAAAGGTTTTATAATGTCGCCATATGTGGGGGTAAATTATGATCAATTCAAAGCTTCAGAGCGTTTTGAAATTATTGATCATCGAACCTCAGGATATATGACAAATACCAATTTCGGAATTCAAATGGAGACAGAAAGGGTTATTATGGGACTAAACTCTCAATTATCACTAGATCAAAATTTAATTGAACATGAGGTTTTGTTCAAGTATGGTTTGGGTGTTTTTGGGTATTGGAGATTTTAACAGATAAAAAAATCCCGTTAGATAATTTCTAACGGGATTTTTGTTTTATAGAACCCTATGCTTGTCGAAGGGTTAATTGCTTATACCAATTCGTTTGCTACTAAATATTCAGCAATTTGAACCGTGTTTGTAGCAGCACCTTTTCTTAAGTTATCTGCAACAATCCACATATTTAATGTGTTTGGTAAAGATTCATCTCTACGAATACGACCTACAAATACTTCATCTTTATCGTGTGCAAAAGCAGGCATTGGATAAGTGTTTGTTTCTAAATTATCTTGTACAACAACTCCAGGGAAATCGTTTAATAACTGACGTACTTCAGCTTCGTCAAAATCATTTACAAACTCTACGTTTACAGATTCAGAATGACCTCCTGCTGTTGGAATACGAACTGCAGTTGCAGTTACAGCAAAAGAATCATCTCTTAAGATTTTCTTAGGCTCTTTTACCAACTTCATTTCTTCTTTAGTGTATCCGTTTTCCATGAAAACATCACAATGAGGAATCGCATTTCTGTTGATAGGGTAATGGTAAGCCATTTCTCCTTCGATTCCTTTAGTTTCGTTTTCCATTTGTCTCACTGCAGCAACACCCGTTCCAGAGACAGATTGGTATGTAGAAACAATCAAACGTTTCATTTGGTATTTTTCATGCAATGGAGCCAACGCCATTACTAATTGAATAGTAGAACAGTTTGGATTTGCAATAATTTTATCTTCTTTAGTCAATACATCACCATTGATTTCAGGGACTACTAATTTTTTAGTAGGATCCATTCTCCAGGCAGATGAATTGTCAACAACAGTTGTTCCGGCATCAGCAAATTTAGGAGCCCATTCAACAGAAGTATCGCCTCCTGCAGAAAATAATGCAATATCAGCATTCATTTTAACTGCATCTTCCAAGGTAACTACAGTATATTCATTCCCTTTAAAAGGTAATTTTTTACCAGCAGATCTTTCAGAAGCAACAGGAATTAATTCTGTTACAGGGAAGTTTCTTTCAGCTAAAACTTTCAACATTACTGTTCCTACCATTCCAGTAGCACCAACTACAGCTATTTTCATTGTATTTAATTTTAATATTTGAGACTGCAAATATCGGACTTTTAGAACTTATAAATATACTTGTTGTGTAAAAATGATAGTAAATGTTTAATTTTTATCAAATTTTATTGAAATGTGATTTTTTTAATTAAACCTTCATTTCTGTTTTGAGTCAAAAACAATGATCACAGTTACGTTAAAAATATCCTATGTGTTCTTCATCAACCTTATCCAATGCAAAAAAATCTATGAAAAATTTTATTGTCATACTTATATGCCTCCTAATGAATGCAAATGGTTTTTCACAAAAAAAATGGAGGCGAAAAGAAACAAGGACGTAAAAAAGAAATGAACGATGAGAAGAAGGAGCTTGACAACCTTGCGGTTCGAACTTTTTCTTGGCTTACTGGAACGTCGACAGATAATGATTATGTTTCTGTCGGGAAGGTCGCACATTATTTTGGGGTGATAAGTTTAAGGTTAGATAGCGGACATACATTGAGTAGAGGTGGACTTGGAAAAAAAGCATTTCAAATACTAAATTTGAATCAGCAAAAGGAAATGCTTGCTTTATTAGAGGAATTAAAAGCTCCGTTAAAGGAATATCATACCTATCACAATTTGTTAAATAGAGAATTAGAAAAATTGTTGAGAAGGGAAGAATTAGATAGAGACAAATGCATTCTCTTTTCGGAAAAACAATTGATGGCTGAAGGGAAAATAGGCTTGATATCAGCACAAAAATTTTATAAGATATACATAACGTTATCATCTTCTCAATTACATCAATTGAAAGAGATGCGTAAGCAAATTACTCAAAAGAAGTTTGTAGAGGTTGAAATGACCAAGGAAGAAAAAAGAAACTCAAACAAAATTCACATGAAGATACTTTAGAATTGTGGAATATTAGTACTCGATTTATGTGTTGGGTAACGGGGACAGAAAAAGATAATGAATTTTCGCCTACCGGCAAAACAAGTCAGCATTTCGGGGTTGTAAGTGTTCGCGTTGGAAGTGGTCATGCTGTCACTAGAGGAGGAGTAAGTAAGCAGGTGTTAAAGGTGTTGAATTCTGAACAAAAGAATAAGTTGAAGCAGTATGTTTCAGTTCAAAAACCTAAGATGACCTTGTTTTTAGAAAAGAGGTTTGAATTGACAAAAGAGCTTAGAAATCTTCTTGAGAAAGGAGAAGTGGATTCAAATAAAGTAATCCAAATCTCAAGGGATATGGGACAACTTGAAGGAGAAATGACTTTGAGTCAGGCAGAATTGTATGTGGAACTACGAGAAACATTTACTCAAGATCAAATTGCCATGTTTTTTGAAATGCGAGCCACTTATTTACCATCAACCAAACAAAAAAAATCTAACTCAGAAAATGCTATAGAAAGAGGAGAAAAAATATTTGCTCTATGTGCGATGTGTCATTCTGTAAAGAAAGGAGAAAACTTGGTAGGACCCTCTTTGTATCAAATTATTGATAAGCCATCTGGAGAACAGGCAAATTATAATTATTCTCATGCAATGGATTCAAAACATATCAAATGGACGTTAAAAAATTTAGATAATTTTTTAGAGAATCCGAAAAAAATTGTTCCAGGAACTAGCATGCCGTTTACAGGTATTGAAAATAAATCAGATAGAAAAGCTCTTTTGGAATATTTAGAAACGTTCCAATAGTATTGATTTATCTCCCCCAGTTACTACCAATAGTGAATTTCCAAGCCCATTGTTCTGGTCCTTTGGCAATGTCAATTCCGGCATGCAATCCATAGTCTTTTGCTAAAAAGTATCTAAAACCACCGCCTCCAGCAGCCTTGATGTTTTGTCCAAATTCAGAGAAGTTTTCCATGGCATCTCCTGCTCCTACAAAACCCACTAAACTCCATCTTTTGTA
>NZ_JAQWGB010000180.1 GCF_029238425.1 Flavicella sp. | reverse complement strand
ACAGATAAAATCCCATCATCTGATTGGGATTTAGCGGAGATTTGGTACGCAATGAGTAAAGATGGGTTTCATTGGGAGGAACAGGGTGTTGCAATTACAAGGCCAGAGAAACCTATAGTAGGATGGAGGTCGGTTACTACCACTGATATTTTAAAATGGAAGGGTAAATATTATTTGTATTACCAAGGGTTTATGGAGGCAAGTGGTAAACGTGGAGATGATTGTCCTGTGGCCGTTTCTTATGCAGATTCACCGGAAGGTCCTTGGACACCTTATAATAAAATTGTAATTCCGAATGGGGCCAAAGGGGAATGGGATGAATTTTCAATTCATGATCCTTATCCTTTGGTATATAAAGGAAAGATATATTTATATTATAAATCTGATTTTGGAGTAAAGGGGGATTGGATCAGAATGCAAGGTCTTGCTACGGCAGATAATCCGCTAGGTCCTTTTACAAAACATCCTTTAAATCCTGTTATTTCTTCGGGGCATGAGACTTCTTTATTTCCATTTAAAGGCGGAATTACTGCGTTAGTTTATAAAGATGGAAATGAACACAATACGATTCAATTTGCTGAAGATGGTGTCAATTTTGAAATTGCTGCAATCTCAGAAATGATGCCTTATGCAGCAGCACCATTTGTGCCAGATGCTTTTACAGATACGAAAGATGGTAGAGGAATAACTTGGGGAATGGCACATTTTATCAATCTTGGTGGTCGTGGAAAAACACATTCTATTTTAACAAGGTTTGATTGTGATTTAAGTCAAGATTTAGATGATCATGAAATGAAGGAGCCAAGAGTAAAATATACACCTGAAGATTATTTTAAGCGTAGTTTGAGTAAAAAACAGAAAAAACGTATTCAGAATCAAAATGAGGAATTGATAGGAAAGTAGGTGTTGTTTACAAGAAAATATTTAGTATAATCATGCTTCTATATATTTTGGAAACAGTAAAAAAATCTTGACCTAAGTTCTGAATCTATTTTGGAAAGAAAAGATTATTGGGATCTTTTCTTTCCAATAATCTTCTTCTGTTCTTATAAGTTCGTAACATAAGTTTCTAAGCTATCCGAGCGTTTTAAACCTATTTTTTTTCTAATTCTAGATCTGGAAATATTAACACTGTGCGCTTCGATGTTTAAAATTCTAGCCATTTCTTTGGTAGTAAACTTTAACTTGATTAGCGCACAATGCTTTTGCTCTGTAGGGGTAAAGTTAGGATGCTTTTCTTTCAGTCTTGTATAGAATTCGGAGTTCACTTCCGTAAATCGTAGGTTGAATTCATCCCAAAGGTTTTCCGCGCCTTTTTTGTATTTATTACTTAAGGATTTGTAGGAGCTTGGAGCTTTTTCTTTAAGTACGTTTAATAGATCATCAATCGCACTGTCTTTGTCGATTAATTGCAAAGCATAGGAGGTAAGCTCTTTGCTTTTGAGTTCCATTTTGGCTTCAATCTTTTGTTTGTTAAGAGTAGATTGTAGTTCTGTTTGTTTTTTCTCCAGAATTGTTTTTCTGAGTTTCAGCCTCATTTTTCCGATGAAGATGATAATGATAGTAATTAAAATAACGAGGGCTAAAACTAATTTTAATAAAAATTGAGTTTCTTCCTTTTCTTCAATGATAGAATTTTTCTCTTCAAGTAGGTTGTCTTTTTTACGGATAGATTCTAAGTAGCTATTCTTTATCTCAAATAAATCGGCATACGCATCCGTTCTTAGATTGTTGATGCTATCTGTAATGCGGATTCTTTCTTTTAGTAAAAAATAGGCTTTTCTAGCTCTGTTTTTATGAACGTATTGGTTGGCCAATTCACTAATAACTTTTGGCAGTAACATGACATTAAAGTTTAATTTGTCAATGAATTTTAAACTTTGTTCATAGTAATAAATAGCGCTGTCTGATTGGTTAATTGATTTGTTAAGTTCACCGAGTGCAAAATATATTTTTGTTTTGTGTTTTGTGTTTTTCTTGTCGGTATCACTTTTTAATTTGTAAAGAATTTTAGCTGTTTTTTCTGGGTCTTTCAAATTAATGAGCAAATTAGCTTTTTCAATTCTGGAGGCAACATATACATAGTTACCGTTTGAAACCATGTTTTTAGAAAATTCAAGTGAGTCTAAATAAATCATTGCTTGAAGGAAGTCACCTGCATTTCTTTTTCTAGAAGCAAGATTTAGATAATTTGCATTTAATTGTTGTCTGTCGCTGCCCTTAACAATATCAATTTTTTTTGAAAAATTTAAGGCTTGCTGAAAGTGGTAAGTAGATTCTTGCGTTTTGTTGAAAAAATCGTACAAGAATGAAATTTTTCTGTGGATAACAGCTTTTAAAGCATTGTTGTTTGTTTTTTCTACGTAGTAAAGAGCTTCCCATAGCAATTCAAAAGCTTTGCTTGTTTTTCCTTTGGCTTTTTTATAATCTGACATCTGATAAAGACTCTGAGCAGCTTTTTCGTAGTTGTTAGACTTTTTAAAATAGTTGTAGCACTTACTATAAACATAGTAAGAGTTGTCAGGAAAGTAAGAGTATTGATTAGTAGCCGTAATAAACCTCTTTGTATAATAGGCTAATGAATCGTTCTCAGTCTTGTTTTGGCCTTTTGCTAATTTAAAAGAGCAAATTGAAACAAAGATAAGGAAGGCTATCTTTATGTTTTTCAACATCTTGTGGTTTAAGGGTTGGTTTTTGTTTGTTGTTACAAATATACTAAGGAAAGTTTCTTAATATACTCAATTATTAAGACAGTATACTTTTTGTATAATCATGTATTTTGAAAAAACGTGTCTCTCAGGCCTTGTTTTTTAAGGATTTCTGACGATTGAGTCTTGTGGAAAAAACAAATCTCTCAACTTTTGTTATACAAAAAGTGAGAGATTTTGTTAGTTAAAAATAGTGAGTGATGGGATTACCTCTGTAATCTTCCTGTAGTATTTCCAGCT
>NZ_JAQWGB010000182.1 GCF_029238425.1 Flavicella sp. | reverse complement strand
TTTCCTTCACTATCAGTTTTTGGAAGAGGAAGTGGCTTTAAGGCTTTACTTAATAACTGAAAAGTTTTCACTTTGATAGAAATTTCTCCTACTTGCGTTTTAAACAATTCACCTTCAATTCCTATAAAATCTCCTAAGTCTAATAATTTTTTAAATACATCATTGTAAAGAGTTTTATCTTCTCCTTCACAAATTTCATCTCTATTTAAATAAATTTGGATACGACCTTCAGCATCTTGTAATTCAGCAAAAGAAGCCTTTCCCTGAATTTTCTTTCGCATCAAACGTCCAGCAAGAACAACCTTTTTTCCTTCCTCGTAATTTTCTTTAATCTGTTTAGAATAAATATCTACAGGAAATAAATCTGCAGGATAAGGATTAATGCCTAATGCTCTTAGTTTTTCAAGCTTTTCTCTTCTTACAATTTCTTGTTCTGATAATTGCATGGTACGTATATTTATTTGATGAATTTAATAGCTTGCAAAGATACCGAATGAAAAGTGAATTTTAAATAATAAAGCTTAAAGTTTGTGCAGAGAAGTTATGGTTTGATGAAAAAAAATCAAGATTTTCTGTAATTCTTGTTTTACACATCTATTTTGTTATATTTGCAATGTGTTGTTTTGATGCTTTTAGAAAAAAGCATTATGGTTTTTGTTGAGACCAGTGGAAAGCTTCCCTCGTTTAGGGTTGCTTTTTTTTTGCTTAAAATTTAAATATTTCTGATTTGTATAGCCAAAATTCTTCCATGAAATAATAAAAGAAGAAGCCACCAACAACAAGTTTTAATCCCGTAGAGAATAGAAAGCCAATAAAAGTACCCGTAGCTGCTTTAAAAGCTTTTTTAAAATCACTTTTGTCTTCAATAAGTTCTCCTAAAAAAGCTCCTGCAAAGGGACCAATAATAATTCCAATAGGAGCAAAGAACAAACCGACAATTAATCCTATTGTAGATCCCCACACGCCTTTTTTAGTTCCACCAAATTTCTTGGTTCCAATAACGGGTATGATATAATCTAATGCGGTAACGATGATGGCAATTATAAGAGTTGTCCAGATAAATTGTGAGTTGTTAGGCACGGCAGTGGTTCCGTATAAACATAGAAGTCCTAGCCATCCAATAGGTGGACCAGGTAATACCGGAAGGATTGCGCCTAATATCCCTAATGAAATAAAAAATAATCCGAGTAAGGTGAGTAATATGTCCATAGCAGAAAAATAATAAAACTGTCGATACAATAAATATTTTGTAAAGATAAGTGAAGTAGGGTTGTAAATGTATGTAATGCATTGTGGTAAAGGAAAAAGTTGTATTTTCACTTATCAATTGACCACAATGATTTTGCGAATACTTTTTGTGTTTTTTATTACGATTGCTATAAGTTCATGTGAGTTTATTCAGAGCACTACGGGAAAACTATTTTCTACTCAAGCCGTGGATACTATTGTAGATTATCATAAAGTAGATGAGTATCCACAATTTCGAGTATGTAAAGACCTATTAGATATTGATAAAAAGAATCGTTGTTTTATCAATAACCTTTACAATCATTTTGCAAACGACTTATTAAAAGAAACTTTTGGTGTTCCGGAGTGTACAAATGAAGTGGTAACGGTAAAATTGTTATGCGATTCAGAAGGAAAGACATCTTTAGTATCCATTGAATCTTCTGAACTGGTTCAAAACGCAATTCCAGAGTTAGAAACCATTATAAAAAATAGTGTTAGTTCCTTACCTGTCTTAAGAGCAGCACTCAAGCGTTCTATTCCTGTCAGTACGGTATTTGAATTACCAATAGTTATAAAAATGAAATAGGGATGTTTTCACATCCCTATTTTATTTAGTTTAACAATTTCCAGATGGCATCTTTGAGTTCCATCATTCCAATCTGCGCGACAGATGAAAAGAATAAGGCTGGTATTCCTTCAGGAAGTTCCTCTTTTATTTCTTCTTTCAATTCATCATCTAACATATCACATTTAGATATAGCTAATAAGCGTTGTTTGTCTAAAAGTTCTGGATTGTGTTTTTTCAATTCGTTCAGAAGAATTTTATATTCTTCCTTGATGTCATCAGAATCCGAAGGAATTAAAAATAACAAGGCTGAGTTACGTTCTATATGTCTTAAAAAACGATGTCCTAAACCCTTACCTTCAGAAGCTCCTTCAATAATCCCAGGAATATCTGCCATTACAAAACTTTGATGGTTACGATATTCTACAATTCCTAAATTAGGTTTCAATGTTGTAAAAGCATAATCAGCAATTTTTGGTTTTGCTGCGGTAACAGTGGCTAATAAGGTTGATTTTCCAGCATTTGGGAAACCTACCAAACCAACATCAGCTAAAAGCTTTAGTTCAATTTGAAACCATCCATCAACACCTGGCATACCTGGTTGGGCATAACGTGGCGTTTGATTGGTTGATGATTTGAAATTCCAGTTACCAAGTCCTCCTTTACCACCTTCACAAAGAATAATTTCTTGCTGGTCTTCTGTAATTTCAAATAGAATTTCTTGTGTTTCTATATCTCTTACAATTGTACCTAAAGGGACATCAAGGTATTTATCTTCACCATCAGCTCCAGTACTTCTACTTTTACTACCATGACCACCTTTGTCGGCTCTGGTATGCTTTAAAAAGCGTAAGTGATGCAAGGTCCACATACCTTTGTTTCCTTTTAGAATGACATGGCCACCACGACCACCATCACCACCATCAGGACCACCTTTGGTAATAAATTTTTCTCTATGTAAGTGCGTAGAGCCACCTCCACCATCTCCAGAAGATGCGTAGATTTTAATATAGTCAATAAAATTCCCGTCAGTCATGATATGAGGGTTTAAACCTTCGCTAAATGTTAGCTTTGGCTATTGTAATTTGTCAATTACGTTTGAAATTAATCCAGTGATGTCGCTGATAGAACCTACACCATTAATTCCGTAATATTTATCCTGTTTGTCGTAGTAATCTTTTACAATAGCTGTTTTTGTATTGTATTCGTTAAAACGATTTCTAATTTTAGATTCGTCTTGATCATCAGCACGACCTGATACTTTTCCTCTTTCTAACAAACGACCAACTAACACATCTTCCTCTACTTCTAGAGCAATCATTCCGTTGATAGTTGCATTTTTATCTGCTAAAAAGCTATCTAATTCAGCCGCTTGAGATTCTGTTCTAGGAAATCCATCAAAGATAAAACCATTCGCTTCTGCATTTTTTTCAACTTCAGCTTTCAACATATTGATTGTAACCTCGTCAGGTACTAAATTACCATTGTCGATATATGATTTAGCCAAAATTCCTAATTCAGTTTCGTTTTTAATGTTGAAACGGAATACATCTCCTGTAGAAATATGTACTAAATTGTACTTATCCTTTAAAACTTCTGCTTGTGTTCCTTTTCCTGCTCCTGGAGGGCCGAATAATACGATGTTTTTCATGTTTATTATTTTGATAATTTGTAAATATCTGGAAGGTTTCTTCCTAATCCGTCATAATCCAAACCATAACCAACGATAAAATTGTCAGGGATTTCAAATGCGACGTAATCTATGTGTAATTCTTTTTTAAAAACTTCTGGTTTAAAGAATAAGCTAACAATTTTGAGATCCTTTACTTTCTCTTCTCCAAGAATTTTATAAATTTCTTGAAGTGTTGTACCTGTGTCGATAATATCCTCTAAGACTATAATTGTTCTGTCCGTTAAATCCTCATTAATTCCTAAAAGCTGTTTGACTTTTCCTGAAGATTTAGTTTTTTCGTAAGAAGCCAATTTGATGAAAGTAATTTCACATTCACTTTTATAGGCCCTGATAAAATCTGCGGCAAAAATAAAAGCGCCATTTAAAATACTGATAAATAAAGGTCTTTCACCTTTTAAATCTTTCTTTAGTTGTTGCGCCAAAGAACTTACTGCTTGTTGTATTTTATCACGGTCGATGTAAACCTCGAAATTTTTATCATGTATCTGAATCGGTTTCATCTCTTGTACTTATTCTTAGGTTAAAAATAACAGAAAACCGTCCCCAATAGAATTAGGGACGGTTTACCATTATGAAAACGGTATAAACTATTTAGTTTTTTTTTCTTCGTTTTTGTTAGAGGTATCAAACATTATTGGTGATGCCACAAATAATGAAGAGTACGTTCCAACTAACACCCCGATAATCAAGGCGAACATAAATCCTTTGATTGAATCTCCTCCAAATAAGAAGATCGCTAACAATACAATTAAAGTAGTTAAAGAAGTATTGATCGTTCTTCCTAAAGTACTACTCAATGCTTTATTTACAACTTCTGGATATTGCCATCCTGCGTGTAATTTAGAATATTCTCTAATTCTATCAAATATTACCACGGTATCATTTAATGAGTATCCTACAACAGTAAGAATTGCTGCAATAAACGATTGACCTATTTCCATATCAAAAGGCATTACTTTGTAAGCAATTGAGAAAATAGACAATACGATTAAAACATCATGGAAAACAGCAGCAACAGCTCCTAAACTATATTGCCATTTCTTAAATCTTAATAAGATGTATAAGAATACCACTAACAATGAACCTAAGATAGCCCATTTAGCAGCGTCTTTAATATCATCAGCAATAGTAGGTTCAACTTTAATAGCGTTGAAAATACCAACTTTTTGTCCGTCAAATCCACCGTTAAATTCTTCTAATGTTGTTCCGTCAGGTAAGAAAGCTTTTACACCCTCAAACAAAGCTTGTTGCACTTCGTCATCAACTCTTTGTCCTTCTTCATCGATACGGAATTTAGTTGTAATCTTTAATTGATTGCTAGTTCCATATGTTTTTACTTCAGGAGAACTTTCAAAAACATCTTTTAAGCTGTTTGCAACTTCAGAAGAGTTCATTGGTTGTGCAAAACGAACAACATAAGAACGACCTCCTACGAAATCTACACCGTAGTTCAATCCATTTGTAAATAATGATCCTAAACCTAAAACTAAGATAGTTCCAGAAACAGCATACATTACTTTACGTTTCTTTAAGAAGTCGATGTCAATGTTTGTAAACCATTTTTTAGTCATTCCAGTATTGAAAGTCAAAGTTTGACCTTTTCCAGAATAAGCATCGATAAATAATCTAGTGATAAAGATTGCTGTAAATAATGAAGTAGCAATACCAATCATTAATGTAGAAGCGAATCCTTTAACAGGTCCAGTTCCGAACACAAATAAAATCAAACCAGTTAATAAGGTAGTGATATTGGCATCTAAAATAGAAGACAAAGCATTACTAAATCCATCGCTAATTCCTTCTTTTAAACTTTTCCCTCTAGATAATTCCTCTTTGATACGCTCAAAGATAAGTACGTTTGCATCTACGGACATACCAATAGTAAGTACGATACCAGCAATACCAGGCAATGTCAATACAGCACCAAATGCTGATAAAATTCCGAATATAAATAAGATGTTTACTAACAATGCAACGTTAGCAAAGATTCCTGCTTTACCATAGTAAAAAATCATCCATACCAATACCAATAATAAGGCAAGTACAAAAGATTGAATTCCACTATCAATTGCTTCCTGACCTAAAGATGGTCCAACAATTTCTGATTGAATGATATGCGCAGCAGCAGGTAATTTACCAGCTTTTAAAACATTTGCTAAATCTTGTGCCTCTAACACTGTAAAGTTTCCAGAGATAGAAGTTCTTCCTCCTGTAATTGCAGTATTTACTCTTGGAGCAGTATAAACATAATCATCCAACACTACAGCAACAAAATTTCCAACGTTGTCCGCAGTCATTTTAGCCCATAGTTTAGAACCTCTAGAGTTCATAGTCATGCTCACCTCAGGGTTTGTTCCTAATTGGTCATATTCTTGAGAAGCATTGATAATCACATCTCCCTGAATAGGAGCCATATCTTTTCTGTTAGATTTGATAGCGTACAAGTTGATAACTTCAGTATCTTTGATAGGCTTAGCATCCCATAAGAACTTAACATGTTTCATCTCAGGAGATAATAACTCTCTGATTTCTTTCATTGCTAAGTATTTGTTTACAGTAGCAGTATCAATAACAGCTGCCGTACCAACGATAGAGCTAATTTCGTTTTGACTTCTAGGGATTCTAGGGTATAAAACAGAAAATAAATCTTTTGTTTGTTTTGTTGCAGTAGAATCTTTTACCTCTCCTAATAAATCGTCAATTTCACTTGAAGCTTCGTCAGCTGTAGCAGTTTCTTCTTTTGGAGTTTCCTCTTTGAATAATTCAATGATTTTTGAATTAGCAGAGTATAAGAACTGCGCAGTTTCTTGGTTAGAATAAACTTCCCAGAACTGTAATTCAGCAGTCGATTGTAATAATTTTTTTACACGTTCGATGTCTTTTGCACCAGGCAATTCAATCAAAATTCTTCCAGAATTTCCAATTCTTTGGATGTTTGGTTGTGTAACTCCAAACTTATCAATTCTACTTCTTAATACTTCAAAGGCTGTGTTAATAGAGCTACTGATCTCTTCACGGATAGCGTCTTTTGTTTCTTCATCCGATTTTTGGAAGTTGATTTTTTCTCTTAAAGATTTGTTTCCAAAAATATCAGGAGCATTTAATTTATCATTTCCAGTTGCAATATTGTCAAATTCAGAAAAGAATAAATCTAAGTAAGATTCAGTACTGTTTTTCTGAGCAGCAGAAGCCGCTTTTAAAGCCTTGTTGAATGATTCATTTTTAGAGTTATTTGACAAACCAATTAAGATGTCTTTTACAGATACTTGCAAAGTAGCGTTAATTCCCCCTTTTAAGTCAAGACCTAAGTTGATTTCTTTGTCTTTGATGTCATTGTAACTAAAAGAAACTCCAAACTTATCAAATACAGCAACGTTAGCAACAGAATCTAAGTAGGTTCTTTCAAATTTAGCTAAAGCTCTACCGTCGTTTTCTTCGGCATGTGCAATTGCATATTCTTTAGCGTCCTTTTCAACACCTCCCGCTAACCAAGTAAATGATAATTGGTATAAACTAACTATTCCAAAGAGAATTGCGAACAGTTTTATAAGTCCTTTGTTTTGCATTATTTATTGTCTTAAATTTTATAAACGTGCAAATATAGTATTTCAAACATGAAAAGACAATTTTTTGTTGTTTTTAATTTAACCTGCTGTTTTGTTAGCTGTTAGTTGTTGAAACTTGACTTTTTGAGGGGGGAATTAGCTCGAAAAATAAAAAAAACACCACAAAAAAGATGTGATGTTTGGCGTTGGTAAATTGTTGTTTTTTGAGGGAAATAATCCTTAATCTTGTTTGTTTTTGTTTGTTGAATTTCTAATTATTAATTTCGATTTTAATATTTTTCTCGTGTTTTTTGTAGAGTAATTTTTTATTTTATTTAATAAAAGTTGAGCAGAGGTTTGTCCCATTTCATGTCCTGGTTGATCTATACTGGTAAGTGATGGTTGAATTAATTCGTCAACAGGTTCGTTATTAAAACCGATAATAGAAATATCTTCTGGTATTTTCAAACCTCTTTCTTTTGCTACAAGCATTACAGCAATCGCAAGTTGGTCGCTATAACATAGGATACCATCTGGATGTGATGGTGAATAAAGTAATTTTCTAGCTGTCGATAAATTGCTTTCTTGAGAGAAGTCTGAGTATTCAATTCTTTTTTCATTGATATCGATGTTTTCTTTTTCCAAGGCTTTTTTATAACCAAGCAATCGTGTGTTGCTGATTTGAAGTATTTCCGGTCCACCTATATATGCAATGTCTTTACAGCCTATTTCTACTAAATGTTGAGTGGCATCGAAGGCAGCCCGAAAGTTATCTATGACTACCTTGTCACTTTCTATTTCTTCACAAAGTCTGTTAAAAAACACAAGTGGGATATCGTTTTTTTGAGCATCTAAAAAGTGATCAAAGTTTTTTGTTTCTCCAGCAACGGAAATAATTAGTCCTGCAATTCTTATATCAATCAATTCTTTGATCAAACTTTTTTCTCTTTCAAAAGATTCGTTAGATTGACAAATAATAAGTCTAAGATTGTTTTCTTCTGCAACTTTTTCCATACCACTAATGGCAGTTGCATACAAGTGATAGTTTATCTTAGGGATGATTACCCCAATGGCATTCATTTTTTTCAATCCGCTGAAGTCGAAATTCTTATTCTGAAAATAATTCATTTCCTTAGCAGTGCTTAGAACTTTATCTCTTATGGCCTTGCTTATTCTAGGGTTGTTTTGTAATGCTCTTGAAACAGTAGAAGTGGAGATATCGAGCTTTGCAGCAATGTCCTTCAAAGTAATTTTTTTCATAAAACTAAATTAGAAAAAAAAATAGTTAAAAATTACCTGTGCAATAATTTGCGCTAATTACTTTAAGTCTTTGGTTTTTTAGTTGCTTTTTAATCTATAATATTGTGTGGAAGTTCCTGCATTTGTTGTTGGGGATGCGCAAAATATTGCATTAAACAAAGGAGAAGTATTTAAATTTTTAATTATGAGTAAAGAGTATAAATTAGCGGTTGTAAATGGTGATGGTATTGGGAACGAAATTGTACCTGCAGGAATGAAGGTGTTGATGGCTGTTTCAAAAAAATTTGGTTTTAAATTGAATACTGAAAGTTTTCCTTATGGAGCTGGTTACTTTTTGAAGCATGGAAAGTTTATGGCGGATAGTGCTTTGGAAGATTTAAAATCATTTGATGCTATTTATTTCGGAGCGGTTGGTTTGCCAGAAGTAGATGATACTTTGCCAGCAAAGGATTATACTTTTAAAGTGAGAACAGAGTTTCAACAGTATGTCAATTACCGTCCGGTAAAATTGTTTGCGGGAGTAGAAAGCCCGTTGAGATATAAAGAAGAGAAAGATATCGATTTTGTGATTATTCGGGAGAATAACGAGGGGGAGTTTGTTCAAAGTGGTAAAATTTTACACCCAGAAACACCTGGTGGTATGGCTATAGATACCAGTATTTTTACTCGTCATGGAATTGAAAGAATTGCACATTACTCATTCAAATTGGCGAGAAAGAGAAATAAAAAGGTAACTAATGTAACAAAATCAAATACATTGATAAATAGTTTGTTATTTTGGGACATGGTAATTGCAGAAGTAGCAGAACAATATCCTGATGTTGAATATTCAAAAATGTATGTGGATAATGCAGCAGCAAGTTTTGTGTTGAAACCAGAAGTTTTTGATGTGATTGTTACGACCAATATGATTGGAGATATTCTTTCTGATTTGGGAGGAGCGATTATTGGTAGTTTAGGTTTGGGAGGAAGTGGAAATATCAATCCAGAAAGTGATTTTCCTTCGATGTTTGAGCCGATTCATGGTTCAGCACCAGATATTGCGGGAAAAAATATAGCGAATCCTATTGGGCAAATATGGTCTGCTGCGATTATGTTAGAGCATCTTGGTGAAATTGAGGCTTCAAAAGCAATTGTCAAAGCAATCAATGCTGCGACGAGTAAAGGTGAGTTTACTAAAGATTTAGGGGGATCTGCAAGTACAGAACAAGTAACAGAAAATATTTTACAAGCATTATAAAATGATTAACAAACCCGGTGGTAAAACAATTGATCTTACAAGAAAAATTTCTAATGGAGATCCAGGGGTGCAAATTGAGTCGGCAAAAACTATTAGAAAAGATGGTTGGAATGCAACTACTTTAAATTTGTATTCTCATAGCGGCACACATATGGATGCACCGATGCATTTTGCTGTAAACGATAAAACAATTGATCAAATTCCGGTAGATAGATTTATTTCTAACGCTTGGCTGATTGACCTTTCGGGAATTCAAGCAGGTGGGCTTATAAATATTGAAGATCTTGGTGATGCCTTAGGCCTTATAATGGCAGGGGATAGTTTGTTGTTTAGAACGGGATGGAGTTTTAAATTTGGAACAAAGGCTTATAGAGATGAATTGCCGAGAATAAGCAAGGAACTCGCTGTTTGGTGTGGTGCTAAAGGAATTAATTTGATAGGAGTAGAACCTCCCTCTGTTGCAGATGTGAATGCGATAGACGAAGTGACTGAAATCCATGAGATTCTGATGAAAAACGATATAATAATTGTAGAAGGCCTCATCAATCTTGATAAAATTATAAACAATCAGGTAACACTTATTGCCATGCCTCTTAAAGTTGCTAATGGTGATGGTGCACCGGCCAGAGTAATAGCTATTGAAGAATAAAAAATGTTGAGAAAGAATTATTTAAGTCAACTCCAAGAGGAAAGCCTTACACAAAAAGGTTATATGAAGGAGATTGCTTTGGAGTTAAAAGCAAAACAGCCTATGGTTGTAGTCTTAGATGATGACCCTACTGGGACGCAAACAGTACACGGAGTTTCGGTAGTGACAGATTGGGAGCAATCAACTCTTGACGAAATGTTTATGTCTGAGAACTCCCTGTTTTTTATATTAACAAACTCAAGAAGTTTTAAAGAAGAAAAAGCATATGAAGTTTATTTTGAAATAGGTAAAAGGATTAAAGTTGCTGCTGATAAATCGCACAAAAATTTTATTGTTGTTAGTAGAGGAGATTCTACTTTAAGAGGTCATTATTTTGCAGAAACAACTGCGTTAGAAAAAGGAATAGATGTTTCTGATTGCAAACAAATCTTGATACCAGCCTTCTTTGAAGGGGGAAGATTTACTTTGGAAGATGTACATTACATGTTGGATGGAGATGCATGTATACCAGTTTCTGAAAGTGATTTTGCAAAGGATAATACTTTTGGGTATAAAAACTCAAATCTTTTGGATTGGGTTTCTGAGAAAACGAATGGAATCATAGAGTCTAGTGACATAGATAGTTTTTCAATTGAGGTAATAAGAAAACTCGGTCCGGATACTATCAGTAAAAAATTGTTAGCTCATGATAGTCATAAGTACACTGTGGTAAACGCTCTGTCGTATCAAGACTTAGAAGCATTTGCTTATGGTCTTTATAAATCTAACCTATCCGCTATTATTAGAAGTTCTGCATCTTTTGTAAATGCGATTGGTGGGATTGAGAAAAAAGCATTGTTGAATTCAGATGATTTTCCAAATTCAAAAAACGGAGGGCTTACTATAGTTGGATCCTATGTGTCCAAAACTTCAAGTCAGTTAAAGGTACTTCAGAAAGCTGAAAATTTTGCATTTCTAGAATTGGATGTAAATGCCGTATTAAATTCTGAATCTAGAGATACTATTATTTCCATGAGCAGTCGAATAGATAAAATGATTGCACAAGGTCAGGATGTTGTTGTCTATACTTCTCGTAGAGTTGTTTCGGGAGCTGATGGTAATTCTAGTTTAGAGGTTGTAAACCAGGTTTCGAATGCCATAGTTGATATAGTAAGAAATATTAAAAAAGAACCAAGATATATTCTGGCAAAGGGAGGGATTACCTCTAGTGATATTGCCGTTAAAGCCTTAGGAGTAAAAAAGGCCTTTGTAGAAGGTCAGGTATTGCCGGGAGTACCTGTCTGGCAATTGGGAATTGAAACCAAATTTCCTTCTGTACCCTATATAATTTTCCCAGGAAATGTGGGAGATGAAAATGCACTAACCAATGCATTAACTAAACTAAATTGATTTATGAAAAAAGCAGCTAAATTCTTCCCACGTCGGTACTTTATGGTTATCGGTACATTTCTACTATCATTATTGTTGTATATAGATCGTGTTTGTATTTCTGTTGCCAAGGATCCGATTTCGGAAGAATTGATGTTGTCTGACAAACAAATGGGCTGGGTGTTATCTGTGTTTGCTCTGGGCTATGCTCTGTGTCAAACACCTAGTGGGATATTGGCTGATAAATATGGACCAAGGAAAATTCTATCGGCTATTGTCGTTGTTTGGTCTATTTTCACCGCGTTTACAGGAGCGGTATGGAATTTTGTTTCTTTGTTAGTAGTTAGATTTCTATTTGGTGCTGGAGAAGCAGGTGCTTTTCCAAGTATATCAAGGGCTTCTTATAGTTGGATTCCAATGTCTGAACGGGGAATTGTGACAGGAATTAATTTTTCTGGCTCAAGGTTAGGAGCGGCATTTTCTTTGCCATTTGTAGCATGGTTATTGCAAGGATTTGGATGGAGAAGTACCTTTTATATTTTAGGAGCAGTTGGTTTGATATGGGCGGTTCTATGGTATTTGTTTTTTAGGGATACACCTGAATCGCATCCAAGTTTAAATCAAGAGGAAGTAGCCTTTATACAAAAGAATAGACAGCAAAAATCGAAAGTTAAGAATATTGAAAAATTAGATTTTTCTAAATTATTAAAATCAAAAAATATGCGTTATGCTATGGGACAGTATTTTTGTAGCAATTTTACTTTTTTCTTTGCGCTGACCTGGTTGTATCCGCATATTAAATCTAAATATGGATTGGAAGGATTAGAAACAGGTATGTATGCTGCTATTCCTTTGATATTTGGAGCTTTTGGAAATTGGTTTTCTGGTTATTTGAGTGATAAAATCTATAAAAAAGGAAACTGGAGAAAGTCAAGGACCTTTCCTGCGTCTATAGGTTTTTTCTTGGCCGCAATAGGATTGCTATCTAGTATATACATGGACACTGTGACTGGAGCTATTTTGTGTTTGAGTGTTGCGATTTTTGGAGCAGATATGACCTTGCCACCATCTTGGTCATTTTGTATTGATATTGGTGAAAAACATGCCGGTACAGTTTCAGGAACAATGAATATGGCAGGAAATGTAGGTGCATTTATCACGGCTTTATTATTTCCTTATATTAAGGTGTGGACAGGTTCTGTTGAATCGTTTTTTTATGTAGGAGCGGTGTTGAATTTAATGGCAATTTTCTTTTGGTCTAAAATGAGACCTAAAAAATCATATAAACTGTTTTGATATGAGAGGTGTTTGTGTAGGTACGGGGTATTTTAGTAAGTTTCATTTTGAGGCCTGGTCGAGAATGCCTGATGTTCAAATAACGGCTGTTTGTGATCTTTCTTTGGAGAAAGCGCATGCAGTATCCGAGTTATATGGATTAAATAATGTTTACACCAATGTTGAGGAGATGCTTAAAAACGAGCAGCCTGATTTTATAGATGTTATTACACCACCAGAGTCGCATCTAGAGATATGTAGGTTGGCAATAAAATATAATACAAATGTTATTTGTCAGAAACCTTTTGGAGGTTCTTTGGAGGTAGCCGAAAAAATAGTATCTCTGTTTAAAGAGACGGAAAAAAGAATCATGGTGCATGAGAATTTTAGGTTTCAGCCATGGTATAGAGAAATAAAACAAATATTAGAAGGAGGAATTTTCATAGGAAATAAAATCCATAGTCTACATTTTAGAATGAGAACTGGAGACGGTTGGTCTAAAGATGCATATATGCATAGGCAACCCTATTTTAGAACGATGCCAAAGTTGTTAATGCATGAAACTGGAGTCCACTTTATTGATACTTTTAGGTTTTTAGCAGGTGAGATTAATTCTGTTTATGCGAAGTTGAAAAATTTAAATTCAAATATTGTTGGAGAAGATTATGCAATGGTAATTTTTGATTTCGAAAGTTTGGCTCATGGTGTTTTTGATGCAAATAGGTTTAATGAAAATGCTGCAGAAAATCCACGGTTGACTTTTGGTGTATTGCAGTTGGATACAGATAAAGGTTCTATTCGCTTGACTGCTGCGGGTAATATCTTTTATAAGTTGTTGGGAGAGGAAGAAAAGGAATGGCAGTATAGTTTTGATGATGTGAATTTTGCCGGAGATTGTGTTTTTGCAACTCAAAGGCATTTTGTCGAAAGTATAGTAAGTGGTGTTGAGTTTGAAACGTCGGCATCAAATTATTTAAAGAATTTGATAGTTCAAAATGCGGTTTATGCGTCTAATGAATTAAGTAAACCAGTAAAAGTAAAATATAGTTAGAGAGCTAGGTATTAAAAGTGTTGATTGTTGTTAAGTAATAGTTGATCTTGATAAATAATGTGGTTATTGTTTTATTAATGCTTTTATGCCAGTCTCTGCTTAAAATTTAATTGAGATGCCATTCATATGTAATGTCAATTGTTGTTAAGTAATAGTTGATCTTGATAAATAATGTGGTTATTGTTTTATTGTCATTATGTATGGGTATCTCACTTGATATAAAGAAAGATTAATTAGAGTGATATGAATGTCTTTGTTTGAATTGTTGTTTGTAATTCTAATCTTAAAATGTGGTTATTGTTTCTCAAACTTCAAAATTCGGCACTCTAAATTAATCGTTTCTTAGCTTATGATTCTTTTCATTTCGTTTCTGTAATTGGAAGGACTCCAACCAGTTTTTTTCTTGAAAATTTTATTGAAGTGAGAAAAGTTGTTAAAACCGCTCTCATAACAGATGTCGGTAATACTCGTTGGTTTTTCTGCTAATAGTTTTGACGCATGCACTATTCTGTATTCGTTAACAAGAACAGTAAACGTTTTTCCTGTAACCTTTTTAAGGTATCTACAAAAAGAAGGAGGAGTCATGTTAACCTCATTTGCAATGTCTTCCAGTCTAATATGATTTTTAAAATTTTTAGTAATATACTTAAAAATTTGATCAACTCTATCATTATCTTGTTGGTAGACTTCCATTGCAAAGTCTTGGACGTTCAAAAGTGTATAGTTCTCGGTAACTGCAAGCTCATTTAAAATTTCAATAAATGTTAATAATCTTTGAATTCCTTGAAGGTTTATCAAATTGGCTATTTTAGGTCCAACTTCTTTTTTTACCGAAGGATGAAAAAGCATTCCCATCTTTGCGCGTTCAAATAATTTATGGATGGCATCCATCTCAGGAAGATTGAGAAACTCTTTCCCTAAAAAGTCGGGCTTCATTTGAATTGTTGTCTCAGATCCATTTATAGTAAGTCGATCCGTGAACCCCATATGCGGTAAATTAGAACCAATTAAAAGCAATTGGCTGTTTTTAAAATAAGAGATATGATTTCCAATATGTCTTTTACCACCGCCATTATTCACATAAACTAATTCTAGCTCAGGGTGAAAGTGCCAGAATTGAAATCTATCCTTAACCGACTCTTTATAATGATTCATAAGGAAAGAACTACCAAAATCTGGTTCTATCTTTTTGAGTGTGGGTTTGTTAGTTAACATGTCTAATTTTTACTCAAAAATAGTTAAAACTAATGTTTCTTCTATGTTATTTTATCGTAAATATATGTAAAGAAAACGTTGTAGGTTAAAATAACACATGTATTAGGCAATTATGATGATGTTTCGAACAGTGTTACCGTTGTATCTTTGTAGTATAAATTTGAAGATAGTTTCAAGTTCAAAGAAGGAAAGTTCGGAGTGGTTACCAGCGATTACTTTTTGAATGTTTTAAAGAATTATTTTTCAAAATATTGGTTTAAGTTTAGTTGAAAAAGGAGTAATCGTTCAGATTACTCCTTTTTTTGTTTGGAAATTAAATACATATGAAATAATTGCGCCGAATAAAGGTTTAAATCTAATGGTAAAAAAGGAATCTCGATGGTAAGTTTGGAGCAAAAAAAAACACTTCAAAATGAAGTGTTTTTTTTTGAGCCGATGGAGGGACTCGAACCCACGACCTGCTGATTACAAATCAGCTGCTCTAGCCAGCTGAGCTACATCGGCTTGTAATAAACTTTGTTTTGTTTGTTACCCGTTTAAGACGCGGCAAATATACTATAGATGTATGTACTACACAAGAAAAAAACACAGATTTTTTAAAGTTTTTTTTAAGTGTTTGGTATTCAGTAATATTTTGTGAAATAAAAAAAGAGCTACTTAAAATCAGTAACTCTTTTCATTTTATTTTGTACTCTATTTAAGTTCTATTGAACTGAATTAGCAGTGTTTTTTGCTTTGATATGTTTGTTGTATCCAAAAACAAGGTTCAATCCTACACGTACATTTGCACCTGTCGCTTCTTCTGGTTTTGTAAACAACGCTTTTAAACTATCCGTAGCAGCATATAATTGCAATGGACCTAGTTTCACCGCAAAGTTCGCTCCGAATAAGAATTCATTATCAATACCTCCCATGCTCGTTAAAACTCCGAAAGTCGTTTTATTTAATGTTCTATTGTATCCCAAAGAGTAACTTGGTTTGAATTCATCAAATGCATGTGTGTTAAATGCAGCTAATGTGAACGTGTTTTTTTCAGTTAAAGCATAACGAGCAGATAAGTATGTTTTCATGCTTAACTTCGTTTCAAATTCTTTTTCAGTTTCGGTAGTCTCAAAAATCTTTTCTAATTCATCTAGAGCGTTGTTTTCAAGTCCTCCTGCATCATCTCTAAGATCGATACCGGAATATACAGCGTCTTTAACATCTTCTATGTTAAAGTTTTTAACGTCTTCTTTCCAAGTAATAGAACCAACGTCATTAACTGCGATTTCAAAAGT
>NZ_JAQWGB010000137.1 GCF_029238425.1 Flavicella sp. | reverse complement strand
AGGGATTTCTAAAGAACAAGTTTTTACAGATTATTATTCCACTTTAGGGGCAGTAGATAGAGCCAATCGTTTGATACAGAATTATGTATATGCTGATACCGATTGGGCGAGTGAATTAGGGGTTATGTCTGATGAATGTCAGGTATCTCATGTAAAGTTTCCTCCACACACGGTTTTTAATGCTGGAGCATGGATGAATTCTGGTTTTCGCGAATTAGGAGGTATGGAGTTTGAAAATAGAAATGCAGAATTCCACGGAAATGATCACCTGACAGAACCGGCTTCTAAGGCTTTATTGGCAATTAGGTCAGTTAATTTAGTTTTAGAAAATATAGATCAGTTAGTAGAATATCCAACCGAGTTAGGCTTCACTCAAACAGAGTTAAAAAATCAATTGTTGGGACAATGTTACTTTTTAAGAGGGTTTCATTATTTCCAAATTATTCGCAGGTATGGTGGTTTTCCTATCATGAATGTTTCTTATGATGTAGATAAAGATTTTGATGAGGTAAGACCATCTTATTTAGAATCAACAGATTTTTTAGTTTCTGATATGGATAAGGCCATTGGTTTACTCCCGGAGGTTTGGAACAATCAAAATAAAGGTAGAGCTACTAAAACATCAGCAAAAGCGCTAAAAGCAATGGCTTTGTTATATGGAGCGAGCCCATTAATGAATCCACAGTTAAACCCATACGGATCTAATACCAAAACATACAATCATGATTATGCAATGGCAGCCGCAAAAGCAGCCGCAGTAGCAATAAACGATTTTGGAAATGGTGGGTATGCAATGTATCCTATGAGTCAGTATACAGATAATTGGTACAGCCGTGCAACAGCTATTCCTATGGAATCAATTATTCAGTCTCCTTTATCGAGAAACACTGATCCAAATAGTTCGGGTAGGGCAGGACAAGGTTGGTTTTTACCTCAGTTTGCAGGTGGTTGGTTGATTGAAGGAAATCCAACTCAAAACGCTGTAGACTGGTTTGAAACAAAGCAAGGTTATGATGTAAATGATCCAGATGCAGCAACTATCGGTGGGTTTGATCCTGCTGATCCTTATGCAAATAGAGATCCTAGATTAAGAGCTTTGATTTCTGTACAAGGGGACGATATGTTTGAAGGTTTACCTAACCCAGGAAATAATGCTATTAGAATATTGGATGCGAAACCAGGAGGTTGGCATTATAAATTCGAAACAGGTAAAAATAAAATGTTTACAGGGTATTATCACAAAGGGAAACACAAATGGCCAGGTTGTGATAAGTGGAATAGAGCAAGTGGTTATTACAGAAATTTTCCGCATTTGAGAGTCGCTCAATTGTATTTAGATTTTGCTGAGGCTGCGAATGAGGCTTATGGACCAAATGGTGCAGTCCCAGGTAGTTCACTAACAGCAGTAGATGCAATTAATGTAGTAAGAGCTAGGGCTGAAATGCCTGGTGTTATTGCAAAATATACAGCAGACAAAGACGCGTTTAGAAAACGTATTTATAATGAAAGAGCAGT
>NZ_JAQWGB010000132.1 GCF_029238425.1 Flavicella sp. | reverse complement strand
CTGAAGACTGGTGAGATTTCAAAAATAAGGTTCAAAAATAAGGTCAAGAAAAAAATCAAAAAAGAAATAAAAAGAATTTTAGAAACTTCTGAGTTATGGACACCTGCTAAAGAAAACGATGTTCTTAAAGAAGAAACCATTCTTATCAAATTAGAATTTTAAAAACTAACGTCATGAATATTTTACACAATCAATTGGCGCCATTATTAGTCTTGGCTTTTTTACTAATCACTTTTGTTATTTCTGTAGTGGAAAAATTTGCTGATTGGAAAGGGACCATCACTTATATCTCCGAGACCTTTCAAAACACTTTTATCAAAAGCTTTATCAAACCTTTGATTGCAAGTTTGGTGTTTTTAGAAATCCTAACTGTTTATTTTGTTTCTATTGGTATGTATGAACTTTACTTTTACCAAGAAAAAGAAACAGCCTTGCTAGGATGTACTTTTTCTTGCTTTTCTATTTTATATATGTTGATTGGGCAACGCATTGCAAAAGATTATCCTGGTGCCACCTCTTTGACGGTTTATTTTATTTTGAGCGTTTTTGGAGTTTATTTGTTGAATTAACACCTCATAAATAAAACTTATACTATAAAATCATCACCATCAATAATATTGATAAATATTTATTTATTCTAGCCGATGTTTTAGGAGGTTTTAAAAATTTATCGACACGTTACTCATCTTAACCAATCAAAGCGCTTAAACAAGCTTAAAATCAAAAATTAGGACTTTTTCAATTGGAATTCTTGTTTTCTATTCGTTTTTAATTTTTACCCGACTTAGATCAAAGTATATTGAAGAAAAATTTCTAAAAAAATTTACTATTTGAATCAGAAATGAATTTTTTAGACACTTTTGTATAAAAAATGAAATCCTTTTCTTTCAGGGAATCTTTTAAAAAAGTTTTATTGCTACTTTTTATCTACTTGCGGCTGGTGCAAATAATAAATCGGTCGGGGTATCCACATCATATAAGTATCGAAAGGATTTTGACTCTTTGAGACAAAAGGGTTCGATCAGTTCTAGCATCTTTTTATAACCTTCTAAAGTTAGAATGCAAAAAAAGGTTTCATTGTCTTTTGACAAAATCCCTTCGTCCGATTTAAACAATCCAAAAATTAAATTACAACTATGCCTTGTTATAAAATCTACCTGGGATAGATCTAATTTTTCTTTCCTTGTAAGAATTGCATCAATTAATAAATCTCTGAATTGAATAGCCTCCGCTTTGTCAAAATTAAACAAGCGGACGATATTTTCATCCAATCCATTTACATTATCTATATAATCTAATTCCATTTATTTTCAATTAAGACCCCTCCCATTTAATTTTTAAGAGATTCGTTTTTAAAAAAGATATTTCAATCTATCTAATTCTATTTTTATACATTCAAGTTTACTGTCTCTAAGCAAAACCTTGAAATATCATCAAAAAAACAGCTTATTTTAAACACTATTTAAGGCGATATCTCATAAATCCAAACACATGACATCAAAGAAGAATCAAACTCCATTAAAACCATCTTTAAGCCAGTTTTTCTTGTTTTTAATCACATAGATTAAAGAGGAATGCTCATTTGTCTTTTTCGCTTTTATATTAGAACGCAAACCAATTAAAAACGCATTTAAAAAATTCATTTTTTTAGTTTTATTCTTTTCACTTAATAGAGCAACATAAAAAGAATCAAACTTCATGGGTAGTGTTTTTACAACTTCCATTCCCTGAAAGAAAAACAACCTTCTAATAGCCGTTTGAGAAAAATGCCATAAATGTCTAGGCACATCATAAGCCGCCCAAAATTCTTTATAATATGCAGCGTCAAAACTTTTAAAATTTGGAACCGCAACAATCAATACTCCTTCGGGTTTCAATAATTTTTTCAAATTAAAAATCGTTTCATCCAAATTAGGAACATGTTCTAAAACATGCCACATGGTAATCACATCAAACCCCAGAAAAACACCCTCTTCTTTTTTAAGGCTCTCCACAGAATCAAAAAACAATCCTTCTTTAGATTTTCCTAAAGCAATTTCTCGTGCACCAGCATTTGGTTCTACTCCCGTAACTTTCCAATTATGGTCCGCACATATTTTTAAAAAATCTCCGGTTCCAGCACCAATATCCAAAATATTTTTTTCCTCGGTTTGAAAAGATTCTATTAATTTTAATTTCTTTTTCAAAGTATAATTACGCACCATTTGGTACACAACATCCACTATTGATTTTTTCCCATCCGTATGAGAAATATATTCTTCACTTTCGTAATACTTTCCTAATTGATCGTTTTCAGGTTTTGGATTTGTCATCAATAAATCCAAACTATCATCCAACAACAAATTAAAATTTTCTCCGGATACTAAATGATCTTTACAAGAAACATAGGTTTCAAAACTATTCAATTTAGGAGGTGTATTTACGGCTCTTGCAGACATACTATTTTTATATATTATATTTCAATTTTATTCTATAATTCTTTTGGTTTGATAAACTGTTCTCGATACAATTTTCTTCGAAAATCACTCGAACTGACATGTTATTACTTTTCTAACAAATCAAATAAATCATTCATACTATAAAACAATTTTGCTCCGGTTTCTTTCAACAAAGCTTCACTTCTTTTATTCGCAAAACCAAACACATCAAAGCCACCTGCCATGGCTGCCTGAACTCCAACCGTGCTATCTTCAATTACCACGCATTCTTCCGGTTTAAAACCTAAAGTTGCGGCAGCATGAATAAACAAAGCCGGATCTGGTTTGAACTTATTTATTTGATAAGCGCTAAACATATTTTCTCCAAACAACGCATCCAATCCAACTGTTTTTAAATTCAATTGCATTTTATTTAACGGACCATTGGAAGCTACACAAAATGGAACTTCTAGTTTTTTAATAACTTCCTCTACCCCATCGATGGCTTGTAATTCATTTTGAAACTTTTCAAAACTAACGCCTCTGTATTGCTTTTCAAAATCATCAGGGAAAGGTTCTGTGCACCTCTTTTCTATATACTCAAAACAATATTCTAAAGACTTTCCTAGAAAGTTAACCATCGCAAATTCGAAATCGATATTTGCTCCTAGCTTATTTCCCATCTCTACAAAAGTCCCAATGGAGATATGTTCCGTATCTACCAAAACACCATCACAATCAAATATTACACATTTATATTTCATAATTTTATTATTAATATTTAGAACATTTTACTTGTCCCATATAAAACATTTAGACTTCGACAAGCTCATTCTCCGCACACAAAATTTCAATAGAATCATAACACCTCGAAAATCTCATCCTACGTGACATATTCATTCAACGAAACAGAATCAACTTCTAAATATGCCTCTAAAAAAGAAAAAGTTCCACGTGGAACTTTTTCTTTTTTCTATCTTCCCATATACACAAGGAGCACCGAAATATCACTTGGTGACACACCACTTATTCGACTCGCTTGTGAAATAGTTACCGGTTTAATTTTTGATAATTTTTGTCGCGCTTCCGTAGACAAAGATTTTACTTTATGATAATCAAAACTATCTGGAATAGAAACATTCTCTAAACGAGATAACTTGTCTGCATTCCTTTTTTCTTTATCTATATAACCCGCATATTTTACATGCACTTCTGTCTGTTCAATAATTTCTTCGTCTATACCATTGGCATCAATAAACTCTTGAACCTTTGGAAATTTTTTAACATCATCAAAATTTAATTGAGGACGAGCTGCCAATTTAAACATCTTCATAGATTGATTAACTGGTGCAGAATTGTTCTCTTCCAATATCGGATTCACATCCTTATGACTGACACTTGTGTCTCTTAAAAAAGCAACAAAAAGATCAGTCTTTTCCTGTTTCTCTTTTACACGATCCAGACGTTCTTTTGAAACCATTCCTAATTCAAATGCTTTTGGTGTCAACCTTAAATCAGCATTATCTTGGCGCAACAAAGTTCTATACTCAGCACGAGACGTAAACATTCTATATGGTTCTTCTGTTCCTTTTGTAATTAAATCATCAATTAAAACACCAATATAAGCTTCATGACGTTTTAAAATAAAAGGCTCTTTTTCCTGAATCTTTAACGCGGCATTTATACCTGCCATCAAACCTTGAGACGCTGCTTCTTCGTAACCCGTTGTTCCATTGATCTGTCCAGCGAAATATAAATTCTCAACCAACTTCGTTTCTAACGTATGTTTCAATTGTGTCGGTGGAAAGAAATCGTATTCTATAGCATATCCAAAACGTAAGAATTTCACATTCTCAAATCCTGCTACTTTACGCAAAGCTTTATCTTGAACATCTTCCGGTAAAGAAGTTGAAAACCCATTTACATAAATTTCATTTGTATTCCATCCTTCCGGTTCCACAAATATCTGATGCTTATCCTTTGTAGCAAATCGATCAATTTTATCTTCGATAGACGGACAATATCTTGGACCCGTACTTTGAATACGACCATTAAACATTGGCGACCTATCAAAACCTTCACGCAACAAATCATGAACTTCTTGAGAAGTATACGACATATAACAAGAACGTTGTTCTGTCAAAGTGGTTGTTGTCTTAGAATAAGAAAACTTTTCTGGTTTTTCATCTCCTGGTTGTTCAATCATTTTTGAAAAATCTAAAGAACGAGCATCAACTCTAGGAGGTGTACCAGTTTTCATTCTACCGGCTTCAAAACCTTGTTTTACCAAATCTTCCGTAATTCCAGTTGAAGCACTTTCACCTGCTCTTCCTCCACCAAATGTTTTTTCACCAATATGAATCAATCCATTTAAAAAAGTACCCGCTGTTATAATTACAGTCTTCGCTTTAATCACAAAACCTAGTCCAGTTTTTACACCAACAATTTTTTTATCTTCAATTACCAAACCGGAAATCATGTCTTGATAACAATCCAAGTTCTCAGTCTGCTCCAACATATTTCTCCACTTCTCAGCAAAACGCATTCTATCACTTTGCGCTCGTGGACTCCACATCGCAGGACCTTTTGATTTGTTCAACATCTTAAACTGAATCGCAGTTTCATCTGTTACAACTCCAGAATAACCACCAAGCGCATCGATCTCACGAACAATTTGTCCTTTAGCGATTCCACCCATTGCCGGGTTGCAACTCATTTGAGCGATATTTTGCAAACTCATTGTTACCAATAAAGTTTTTGCGCCCATATTCGCAGCTCCTGCTGCAGCTTCTGAACCAGCATGTCCTCCTCCAACAACAATTACATCATATGTTTCCGTAAATAAACTCATAATTTCACAGTTCCACGTGGAACAAAATACTTATATTACTTATATTCAATTATTTAAATAAAGATAATGCATTGTCTTCAACACTTCGCATTGTCTTTTTCTCTTCTTCTGTCTTATCCTTATACCCCATATAGTGCATCACACCATGAATCATCACTCGTTTGAGTTCTTCCTCGAAACTATGAGAAAACTTTTCTGCGTTTTCTTTTACACGTTCTAAGGATATAAAAATATCACCCCCCACTAATTTACCCATTGTATAATCAAAACTAATAATATCCGTTAAGGTATCATGTTCTAAAAACTCAACATTTAGCTTTAACAAATAGGCGTCATCACAAAAAATATAATTCAATTCACCCAACGTAAATTCATTTTCCTCAATAACTCTCTCTATCCATTCTGAATATAAAGACTCATCAACAAGTTTAAAATCCAGTTCGTAATTAAATTCTATCATCTTGAAAATTTTTGCAAAGATAACTTAAATTTTTAGTGTTGAATTTTCAATGATGTATTTTCTATAAACTAAAGCCTCAGAACTAAAAACCAAGAACAAGATTTTTGTACTTTTGCACTTTAAATTTTTTCAAAATGAACAACGTAAGAGTAAGATTTGCACCAAGTCCAACCGGACCTTTACATATAGGAGGAGTTAGAACCGCTTTGTATAATTATCTATTTGCTAAAAAACACAACGGAACATTTGTGTTAAGAATTGAAGATACAGATCAAACACGTTATGTTGCCAACGCAGAAAAATATATTGTAGATGCCATGGAATGGTGTGGAATTCCTTTTGATGAAGCTCCTGGAAAAAATGAAAAATTTGGACCTTATAGACAATCAGAAAGAAAAGAGATCTACAAACAATACGCAGATCAATTAATTGAAAGTGGACATGCATATTATGCTTTTGACACTGCTGAGGAATTAGATGCAGAAAGAAAAAAAGCAGAAGCGAACAAAGAACCATTTATTTACAATCATACAACTAGAGAAAATTTAAACAATTCTCTAACGCTATCTAAAGAAGAAGTTGCTTCAAAAATTGCTGCAGGTGAAAAATATGTAGCTCGTTTTAAGATGTATGATACGGATTTTGAAAATGACATTTTAACGGCTTCTGATTTGATACGTAAAGATGTTTCTTTCAAATTATTTTTATTAGACGATAAGGTACTTTATAAAAGTGATGGAATGCCAACCTACCATTTGGCAAATATTGTAGACGATCACTTGATGGAAATTTCACATGTGATTCGTGGTGAAGAATGGTTGCCTTCTCTCCCACTTCATATTGCCTTATACAACGCCTTAGGATGGGATGCTCCAGAATTTGCACATTTGCCATTAATTCTTAAACCTGTTGGAAAAGGAAAATTAAGCAAACGTGATGGTGATAAATTAGGATTTCCTGTTTTTCCTTTAGAATACACGAATCAAAAAGACGGAGAAGTTTCTAGGGGTTATAGAGAAGATGGCTATTTACCAGATGCCTTTATCAACATGTTAGCCATGTTGGGATGGAACCCAGGTACAGATCAAGAAATTTTTTCTTTGGAAGAATTAGCAAAGGAGTTTTCTTTAGAACGTGTAAGCAAATCTGGCGCGAAATTTAGTCCGGAAAAAACAAACTGGTTCAACCAACAATATTTACAGCAAAAAAGCACAACGGAAGTTGCCGCACTTTTTAGTTCAATTTTAACTGAAAAAGGAATTTCTTCTGACAGTACGTATGTAGAAACGGTGATTGAATTGGTAAAAGAACGCGCTGTTTTTGTAAAAGATTTATGGGACTTGAGTGATTATTTCTTTGCAAATCCAACAGAATTTGATGCGAAAGCTTCTAAAAAACAATGGAAGGAGACCACCTCTCCATTAATGCTAGAAGTGCTTGCTGTTTTAAGTTCTATAGAAGATTTCTCTTCAGAAAATATTGAAACCATTTTAAAAGAATGGATTACTTCTAAAGAAATAGGTTTTGGAAAAGTGATGCAACCCTTACGATTGAGTTTGGTAGGCGCCTTAAAAGGACCTCACCTATTTGATATTGCTGCCATGATTGGAAAAGAAGCAACAATCCAAAGAATTGAATATGCCATCGAAAAACTTGGATAATATTCCTATTCTTTATTAGCATATACACAACATAAAAAAGCACCTTTGTAAATTCAAAGGTGCTTTTATATTTTTAGTTCGCTTTTTATAAATCGTCGTGGAGACTTTTTTTATTCTGCTTTATTTCATCTACTTTTTCAACATCTATCACAAAATATTTGGTATCTCCCCACCAAGCAAAGGTACTATAGCGTTCCTTAAAACGTAATCTTACATTACTACCTTGATAATCTTGTAATAATTTTATCACTCTTTCTTCTTTATCTTCAATAGAGAATCTAAAAACTTGTCCATCAGAAACTCCCTGACTTAATTGTCCTTCCCAAGTTTTAAATACCAAGCCTTTATAACTTACTTTTACCAATTGTCCAGATCTATATCCTTCACTATAGGTTAAATAATATACCACTGTAAAATACAATACTACGGAAGCAATAAGGATTCCGATAAATCCAAAAAGAAACTTTTTCATTTTGTTTTAATTTTAATTTCAAAGTTACTAATATTTCATAAGTAGGTAAAATTTTATTTTTACAAGTTAACTCACCAATACTAACAGAGATACCTCCTTTTTTTATATCTTTAAAAGAAATTTAAAAACTACTATGGAAAATTACGGTTCATACATTTATTTAGTTCCAATTATTGTCATTGTTTTTGCAGGTATCTTTACCGTAAAGCAGCAAACAACAGTTATACTGGAACGTTTCGGAAAATTTTTAGCCATCAGACAATCTGGTTTACAATTTAAAATACCTGGTATTGATAAAATTGCTGGAAGGGTAAGTTTGAAAATTCAACAATTGGATGTAATCGTTGAAACTAAAACCAAGGATGACGTTTTTGTACAGTTGAAAATCTCTGTTCAATTCCAGATTCTTAGAGAAAAAGTATATGATGCTTTCTATAAATTACAAAATCCGCATGACCAGATTACTGCTTATATCTTTGATACCGTAAGAGCAGAAGTTCCTAAAATGAAACTAGATGACGTCTTTGAGAAAAAAGATGATATCGCACTTGCCATTCAAAGAGAACTAAAACAGGCGATGTTGAACTACGGATACGATATTGTAAAAGCTTTGGTGACAGATATCGACCCAGATTCACAAGTTAAAGAGGCCATGAATAGAATTAACGCTGCGGAGCGAGAAAAACTAGCAGCACAATTTGAAGGAGATGCACAACGTATTTTAATTGTAGAGCGCGCAAAAGCTGAAGCGGAAAGCAAGCGATTACAAGGAATGGGTATTGCGGATCAACGAAGAGAAATTGCTCGTGGGTTAGAGGAATCTGTAGATGTTTTAAACAAAGCCGGAATCAATTCTCAAGAAGCTTCCGCTTTGATAGTGATTACACAACATTATGATACTTTACAATCTATTGGCTCTGATACCAACAGTAATTTGATCTTATTACCAAACAATCCAAATGCGGCAAGCTCTATGTTAAACGACATGGTTACCAGCTTAGTAGCGGCAAATAAAATAAATGAAAGTTCCAATAAATCAAAAGACAAATTGAAAAAGGAATAATATTATACAACCAACTTAAAACCTCTTTCTTAACTGAAAGAGGTTTTTTTATGACTCATTTTTACCCATTTTAGAAAAAACCAAGAGAGAATAAAACCAATTGACAATTCTTCCTTTATTTATTATTTATCATTGTATTTGCACTCTACAATTGATAATAATGAAATACCTCTCTCCTATCCTTAATCGATTATTATTCTGTTTGATTCTATTGACTTCTTTGAAAACATTTAGTCAACCCACAAATCACTTAAACCCTGATTACTTTGGTTTTGAAATTGACGGTTGGTGGAAACCCGCTGATGAAACATTTTGGATACTAAGTACTGATAAAGCAAACTCAGGAGACACCTCTCTTTATATTAATTGCCCTGACAAACGTTTGGTGACTGCAGAACCAAAAATACATACTAGCACCGTAAAGCTAAACTTTCCTAGTGGCACAAAAACTGTAAGTTTTTATATTTGGAAAGACATCAATTGTGAAAGTACTAGCTTAAAAACAACCATAAAAGATCCTTGGAAAATTATCACTTGGGACATTGAAAATATTGAAACAAATACATGGGTTTACTTAACAAAAGAAATATCATTTGATGCTGATGTTGATGATTCTAATATGTTCTTTTCTATTCCCCTTAATTCTTTAGGAAATGGAGTTTTATTTATTGATAATTTTCAAATAGCAGCTCCAGAAACAAAAAGAACAAGTATTATTGAAACAAATACAGAAGGCCTGTTATCGTTAGACAAAGGTTTATACACAGTCACTTCAGAAGTTTTTATTGAAGAAGGAACTGATATTGCGGCTTTTTACACACAAATTTCCGAACCTTGGCTTTCTACTACTTGGGATATTTCAACTTTAACAAAAAACGAATGGATTTCCATTACCCAAGAAATTGAAATCAAA